>DATCWW010000127.1:0-4688 GCA_036566145.1 Gemmatimonadales bacterium | reverse complement strand
GGCGGCTGGCCCAGCCGCGACGTGCTCCGGACGGCCGCCCTTGTGCTCGGCCTCATGGTCGCGCTCTGGTTCCTGTGGACCGTCCGGGCGGTCGTCTGCCTAGCGTTCCTGGGCGTGCTCTTCGGCCTGGCGCTCGGCTCCGGGGTGGATCGCCTCCAGCGCTGGCGGGTGCCCAGGGGGTTGGGGGCGTTCCTGATCGTGCTCGCCGTGCTCGGGGTCTTCACCGGGCTCGGGGCCGTCACGGCGCCGAGGATCGGGAGCCAGCTGCGGGAGGTGCGGGAGCAGGTGCCGGAGGCGATCCGCGGCATCGAGCGCTGGGTCGAGCGGCATCAGGCGGGCGCGATGGAGCTGCTCGAGGACCGGGGCGCGCCGGCGAAGATCCGCGAGGGGCTGGTGCAGCAGGCGGCCAAGGTCGGCGGCAGCTTCTTCGCCGTTTTCTCCTCCAGCCTGGCGGTCCTGGCCTCCCTGATCCTCGTGCTGGCCGTAGCCGTCTATGTCTCGGTGGACCCGGGTCTCTACCATGCCGGCCTGATGCACCTCTTCCCCCACCGGTCCCGCAAGCGCGCGGGGGAGGTGCTGAGCGCCATCGCCGCCACCCTCCGCCGGTGGCTGGTATCTCAGCTCATCGCGATGCTGGTGATCGGCGTGGTCACCACCGTCGTACTGCTGCTGCTCGGGGTCCGGGCGGCGGTGGCGCTGGGGATCATCGCGGGAGTGCTGGAGTTCGTCCCCTACGTGGGGCCGATCCTGTCGGCCGTGCCGGCGATCGCAATGGCGCTGCTCGACGGACCGGAGAAGGCCGTCTGGGTCGCGGTGGCCTACACCCTGATCCAGCAGGCGGAAAATCACGTGCTGATTCCGCTGATCATGAAGGAGGGGATCGACATTCCGCCGGTGCTCACGATCCTGGTCCAGGCCGCGTTCGCCATCGTGCTCGGGTTCCTCGGGCTCCTGGTCGCGGTGCCCCTGCTCGGGGCCCTCATGGTGCCGATCAAGATGCTCTACGTCGAGGACGTGGTGGGAGACGAGGTCACGGTGCCTGGCGAGTCGGCGGCGTAGATGAGACGCGGCCGGCAGGGCTGGGATCTGGCCGTCGCCCTCGGCACGCTCGCTGTCGCCGCGGCGTTCCTCATCGCGGCGGCGCCGCCGCTCCGCGTCTGCGCCGATCCCAACAACCTGCCGTTCTCCAACCGGCAGGAGGAGGGCTTCGAGAACCGCATCGCCGCGCTCGTGGCGTCGGACCTGGGTCGGCCGCTTCGCTACGTCTGGCTGCCCGAGCGGCGGGGCTACGTGCGCCGCACCCTCGGAGCGGGTATCTGCGACGTGCTGCTCGGGGTGCCGGAGGGACTCGAGACGGTCCTTGCCACCCGGCCCTACTACCGTTCCACATACGTATTCCTGAGCCGGGCAGACGACGCCCGGATCGTCCGGAGCCTGGACGATTCGCTGCTCCGCCGGCTCCGTGTCGGCGTCCACCTCATCGGCGACGATTACCAGAACACCCCGCCCGCGCACGCGCTCGCCCGGCGCCACATCGTGGGCAACGTGGTCGGCTTCCCGATCTACGGCAATTATGCCGAGCCCAACCCACCGTCGAAGCTGGTGGATGCGGTGGCCGACCGGGACGTCGATCTCGCGATCATCTGGGGGCCGTTCGCGGGGTACTTCGGGCCACGGGAGCGGGTCAAGCTTCGGCTCCTGCCGGTGGCGCCCGCCTCCGACGGACCCAGTCTGCCGTTCACCTTCGCCCTGGCGCTCGGCGTCGGCCGGACCGACAGCGTGCTGCGTGACCAGCTCGATGCCGTCCTCGTCAGGCGGCACCGCGAGATCGAGCAGTTGCTCGACCGCTACGGCGTTCCGCGGGTGGGAAGCGGGGCCCGCCCCACCTCCTGAGCCGCACCCCGCACCGGAGGCGGTCGGGATGTATGTTCGATCCCATGACCACCGCCGGCCGTGCCCGCCTGCAGCTCGCCGCTGCCGCCGCGCTCTTCTCGACCGGTGGCGCCGCGATCAAGGCCGCCGACTTCGTCGGCTGGCAGATCACCTGCCTCCGCTCCGGCATCGCAGCCGTGGCGATCTGGATCATCGCCGAGGAAGCCCGGCGCGGGTGGACCTGGCGGGTCTTCGTGATCGGCCTGGCTTACGCCGCGACGCTCACCCTGTTCGTGCTGGCCAACCGGCTCACCACCTCGGCGAACACGATCTTCCTCCAGTCCACCGCGCCGCTCTACCTGGCGCTGCTCGCGCCCTGGCTGCTGCGGGAGCCGACCCGACGTCAGGATGTCGTGGTCATGGTCGCCATCGTCATCGGACTGGGGCTCACCTTCCACGGCGTCGTCCGGCCCGGCGCCACGGCTCCTGATCCCGGGCGCGGCAACCTCCTGGCGGCAGCGAGTGGGCTCTTCTGGGCTCTCACCGTCTGCGGACTCCGCTGGATGAGCGCCCGCCCGGAGCGCGGCTCCGCGGCGGCGGCAGTGGTGGCGGGGAATCTCATCGCTTGCTTGATGGCGTTACCGTTTGCCTTGCCCTTGGGTAGCCACTCGGCCCTCGGCTGGGGGTTGATCGTCTATCTGGGGGTATTCCAGATCGCCGTCGCCTATACCTTCGTGACCCGCGGGCTCAGGGTGATTCCGGCGCTCGAGGCGTCGCTGATCCTGCTGATCGAGCCGGTGCTGAACCCGGTCTGGTCCTGGCTCTTCCACGGCGAGCGGCCGAGCCCCTGGGCGCTGCTGGGCGGAGTCCTGATCCTGGGCGCGACCATGCTCAAGGCGCTGATCGACGCGCGCGGTCCGGCACGAGTAGCCGAGGCCTGATGTCCGACCTGATCGAGACCGTGCGCATCCGCGGCGGGGTCGCCCCGCTCTGGTATCTCCATCTTCGGCGGCTGGCAGGAAGCTGCAAGGCGCTCGGCATCCCGCTCCCGGGCGAGCTCCCGACACCGAGTGGCGGAGCCGACCGGGTGCACCGGATCCAGGCCGGCCCTCGTGGCGCGTCCGTCAGCGAGCGGCCCGTGGGCCTGGCCGACCCGGTCCGGCTGGTCACCGTTTCCGGAGTGGTGCACCGGCCCTATCCGCACAAGACCACCGACCGCGCCCAGTTCGCCCACGCGATAGAGCAGGCCCGGACGCGGGGCGCGGACGACGGCGTGCTCCTGGCCGAAGGTGGGTGGGTCACGGAGGCGGGGATCTGGAGCCTGTTCTGGTGGGAAGATGGGCGGGTAGCCGCCCCTCCGCTCGCGCTCGGCGTCCTGCCCGGCGTAGCCCGGGCCCGGATCGCGGAACAGACAGGCGAGGTGCTGGAGCGACGGGTGCAAATGGACCAGATCCGGGGCCGGTCGCTGTTCGTGGCGAACGCGGTGCGCGGGGTGGTTCCGGTGGCGGTGCTGGATGGGGTCGCAGTGCGCCCAAACGAGGCCACAAACGCGCTCGCGCGCGAGTTTTGGCCTTGACCCAACCCTGTGAAGGGGCTAGTTTTGCGGCCCGTACGAGGAGCCCCTGGCTCCGCCGCGGTGGTTGTAGCTCAATCGGTTAGAGCGCCGGACTGTGGCTCCGGAGGTTGCGGGTTCGATTCCCGTCAGCCACCCTGGTAGGTCCCGGTCACCATCAGCGCGGAGCCGCGGGTGGAGGCGGGTGCAGAGGTCCGTAGCTCAAGTGGTAGAGCACCGGTCTCCAAAACCGGGGGTTGCAGGTTCGAGTCCTGCCGGGCCTGTGCGGCAAGGCGCTATCGTCTAGGGGACTAGGACGGGGCCCTCTCAAGGCCCAAACACGGGTTCGAATCCCGTTAGCGCTATAGTAGGGAACGAGCCCCGAGGCGGTCGGCCCCATCGTCTATCGGTTAGGACGCGACCCTTTCAAGGTCGAGAGAGGGGTTCGATTCCCCTTGGGGCTATGCAGCACCGGCGCCGCTAGCTCAATTGGCAGAGCAAGTGACTCTTAATCACTAGGTTGTAGGTTCGATTCCTACGCGGCGCACTTAAACTTAGCCCACGGCAGCCCTGCGCTGTCGTGGGACTTTTCGTGGCGGGTATCCGCTCACGGGCGCTGCCCGGTGGCCGTCCAATTTGACCCCTCGAATCCGATGGAGGACGCATGAGCCGGGATGAGGTGTGGATCGTGTGCCTGGTCGCGGCGGTGCTCTTCGTGTGCTGCACCGCGGTCATCGGTGCCGCGATCGGCGAACTCACGAAGGAGTGCGGCCAGCAGGTCAGCACCGAGGCGGCCAGTTGCCCGCAGTGCGGCGGGCCTCATCCGGTGATAGCGCACTCAGCAACGGCGACACCCGATGCACCCGCGGTGGCGAAGCGAGGTGCAATCGGCGACGTGCCAATGCGCCAGAGGTCGATTTGCACGGCTTCCGCCCGGATATCGCTCTTGAGACCTGCTTGAGAGGGCAGACGCTTATTGGAGGACAATCACCGAACGTCCTCAACACACTCAGGAGCCGACCATGCTTGAAGAATCAGACACAATCGGTGCGGCGGGTGGGGTTGTGCGGGGATCCAAGAGCGGCGCGAACACCCAAGCGACTGCCTATTCCTTCGGGACGCTTGGACGGGGCACCACGCTGTGGCAAGCGCTTCTCGTGGCGGCGGCAGGCTTATCCGTGGGGGCATGCGGCTCCGAGCAGGCCCCCACGGAGCCGAGGGCGCCGGCCCACGGGGGGCCGCTGGCCGCCGCGGTCGGCGCGGC
>DATCWW010000119.1:0-5450 GCA_036566145.1 Gemmatimonadales bacterium | reverse complement strand
CGGCGGTGGAGGTCTTCCGCGCCCACCCCTCGGCGGCGCCGGCCGATCTGGTCACCCTGATGCACGCCGGGATGCGCAGCACCCGCGGCGCGGCCGTCGCGGTGGCCACCAGCGGGCCGACCGCCGCGGACGGGATCAGGTACGCGGGAGTGGGCAACCTGAGCGCGGTCCTGGCGCGGACCCAGGATACCCGGAGTCTCATGTCGCACAACGGCACCGTGGGCCTGCAGGCGCGGAAGATCCAGGAGCTGGGATACCCCTGGCCGGCGGAGGCGGTGCTGGTGATGCACTCGGACGGGCTCAAGTCCCACTGGCGTCTCGACCAGTATCCAGGACTGGCGCAGCGGGACGCGGCGCTGATCGCGGCGGTGCTCTATCGGGACTTCACCCGCGGGCGCGACGACGTGAGCGTGGTGGTGCAGCGCATGACTCCGCCGGTGGTTGTCGCGTGACCAGCGAGCTTCTGCGGGTGGCGCTTCGGGCCGACCGCGACGTGGTGGTCGCGCGGCAGCGCGCGCGGGACATCGCCCGCCATCTCGGACTCGACCCGCAGGAGCAGATCCGGGTTGCCACCGCCGTGTCGGAGGTGGCCCGGAACGCGGTCGAGCACGGCGGCGGCGGCGCCGTGCAGTTCGCGGTCGCGCTCGCGCCGGAGCCGGAGCTGATCGTGCGGGTGATCGATCAGGGGCCCGGGATCCCCCACCTGGATCGGGTGCTGGGCGGGCTCTACCAGTCGAGTAGCGGCCTCGGCATCGGACTCATCGGCGCGCGCCGGCTGATGGACCGGTTCCGGGCCACGGCGCCGGCGGGCGGAGGCACCACGATCGAGCTGGGCAAGACGCTTCCGCGGATGTCACCCGCGGAACGGCGGCGCCGTCTGGCCGACGCGGCGGAGGCGCTGGCGGCCGATCGGCCCGGCGACCCCTACGTTGAGCTGCAGGCGCAGAACCAGGAGCTGGTCCGCACGCTGGCGGCGCTGCGGGAGCGGGAGCTGGACCAGGATCGGCTCAACCTCGAGCTCAGCGAGACCAACCGCGGCGTGCTCGCGCTCTACGCCGAGCTGGACGACCGGGCGGCCGAGCTGGCCCGTGCCTCCCAGCTCAAGAGCGCCTTCCTCTCCGGCATCAGCCACGAGCTCCGGACCCCGCTCAACTCCATTCTCAACCTGACCCGCATTCTGCTGGAGCGGATGGATGGCGAGCTCACGCCCGAGCAGGACCGCCAGGTCTCGATGATCCGGCGGGCCGCAGCCTCGCTGATCGAGCTGGTCAACGACCTGCTCGACCTGGCCCGGATCGAGGCCGGGAAGACCGAGGTTCGGGCCGCGAGCTTCACCCTGGGCGGCCTGTTCGGAACCCTGCGCGGCATGTTCCGTCCGATGGTCACCTCGGACGAGGTGACGCTCCTGTTCGAGCCCGACGGGGCGGAAATCGAGCTGCTCACCGACGAGGGCAAGGTCGCGCAGATCCTCCGGAACTTCATCTCCAACGCGATCAAGTTCACCGAGCGGGGCGAGATCCGGGTCACGGCCGCCCCGGGCGCAGGCGGGGACACTGTGGTGCTCGCGGTGAGCGACACCGGCATCGGCATCGCACCGGAGGACCAGCAGCGGATCTTCCAGGAGTTCGAGCAGGTCGATCACGCGCTGCAGCATCGGGTGACCGGCACCGGCCTGGGCCTTCCCTTGTCGCGCAAGCTGGCCACCCTCCTCGGAGGGGGCATCGAGCTGCAGAGCGAGCCGGGGGTGGGATCGCGCTTCGAGCTCACGGTGCCCCGGGTCTACCAGCCCGCGGTCGAGGCCGGTGCGATCGGTGGGAGCGGACGGGTCGATGGCTGACGAGAGCGAGCCGGTGGTGAGTCGGGTCCTGGTGGTGGACGATACCGAGGCCAGCCGGTATGCCGTGGCGCGTCACCTGCGCCACGCGGGTTTCAGCGTGGTCGAGGCCGACTCGGGACTGGAGGCGATTGCGCGGGTGGAGGCGAGCCGGCCCGACCTGGTCGTGCTGGACGTGCTGCTCCCCGACATCAGCGGCTTCGAGGTGGCGCGCCGGCTCCGGGGCGACCCTCGGTTCAGCCGCATCCCGATCCTCCATCTCTCCGCCAGCTTCACCGATCCGGAGAGCCTGGCGGCCGGGCTCGACAGCGGCGCCGACGGCTATCTCACCCATCCGGTGGAGCCGGTAGTGCTGTTGGCGAGCATTCGGTCCCTGATTCGCGCCCGGGCCGCCGAGGCCGAGGCGATCGCCGCCGGGGAGGCCTGGCGGGCGACGTTCCATGCGATCACCGATGGCGTCTGCGTGGTGGATGACCAGGCGCGGGTGACTCGCTGGAACGACGCCTTCGCGACCTTCATGGGGTCGAGCGCCATTGCCGGGCGGGCGCTCGCCGACCTGGTGCCGGGACTTCGCGCCCGCCCCGAGCCGCCGTTCCTGATCGGGCCGGACGGCCAGCCGCCGCAGGCGACGGAGCTTACCGTGGATGGGCGGTGGATCCGGGTCACGGCCCAGGGGATGAGCCAAGGCGAAGGACCGCCGCGCCACGCCGTGTGCGTGCTGACCGACGTCACCAAGCAGCGCTCGGCCGAGCTCCGGGTGCAGCAGGTGCAGCGCCTGGAGGTGGCGGGGCAGCTGGCGGGCGGGATCGCGCACGAGATCAACAACATGATGACGGTGATCCTGGGCCTCACCGAGTTCCTGGCCCGGGACAAGGAGCTCCCCGGGGCGCACCAGCGCGATCTCGCCGGGGTGCGGAAAGCCGCCGATCGCGCGGCGGACATGGCGCGGCAGCTCCTGGCCTTCAGCCGCCGGCAGGTGCTGCAGCCGAGGCTGGTGGACGTGAACACGGCCATCGCGAGCATGAGCCGGCTCCTCCGCCAGCTATTGGGGGCGGACCGGGAGGTGACCCTCACGCTGAGCCCGGACGCGGGGTCCGTCTTCGCCGACGAGGCCCAGCTGGAGCAGGCGGTCCTCAACCTGGCGCTCAACGCCCGGGACGCCATGCCGACGGGTGGTCACTTCACCATCACCACCGCGCTCGCGCGACTGGACGCGAAGTTCGCGGCCCGATATCCCGACATCGACGTCCGCTCCGGCGACTACGCCCACATCGCCCTCATCGACGACGGCGAAGGGATGACCCCCGAGACGCTCGACCGGGTGTTCGAGCCGTTCTTCACGACCAAGCCGGTGGGGCAGGGCACCGGACTCGGCCTCGCTACGGTCTACGGCATCGTGAAGCAGTCGAACGGGTACATCTGGGCCGACAGCGCTCCGGGGAGGGGGACGACCTTTCACGTCTATCTGCCGCAGGCGGCCGGGCCCAGCGGGGCGGGTGTGTCGCTGGAGCCGTCGGGGCACCCCACCCGGGGCAGCGGCACCATCGTCGTGGTGGACGACGAGCCGATGGTGCGGGCCCTGGCCCGACGCGCGCTGGAAGCGTACGGCTATACCGTGCTGGAGGCCGAAGACGGTCGGGAGGCGCTGCGGGTGCTGGCCACCGAGGCGGGAGCGAGGGTCGCGCTGGTGCTGGCGGACCTGGTGATGCCGGGAATGGGCGGCCGCGAGCTCGGTACCCGGCTGCAGGAATCGCATCCGGAGGTGCCAGTGCTCTTCATGTCGGCGCACACCGGCGACGAGCTGGCCCGGCGCCGGTCCCTGACTCCCGGGATCTGGTTCCTGCAGAAGCCGTTCACTCCGGACGAGCTGGTGGCGCAGGTTCAGCTCCGCCTGTCCGCGAAACACGGCTAGCGGCGCGGCCCTCGGGGGTGACGAGGCGCGGCCTCGTGCGGCGCGGCAAAGTCCTCCGCGGTTGGCGGCCGGACCAGGAGGTCGAAGGCGAGAAAGAGCGTCTTGCTGAACGGGAAGAAGGCGAACGGCGAGACCAGCATCAGCACCACCGTCCAGATCTGGAAGACCTCCCACGGCGGCGAAGGCCAGGTCCAGGCCAGAAACGCCACCACCCACACGGTGAACAGCGTCTCCACTGCCATCAGGTTGAAGAAGTAGGCGCCGAGCCAATACCCCTGCTCCCCCCGCTCCAGCCCCAGACCGCACACCGGACAGCTCGGCACCAGGCGCGACCAGCGCAGCAAGATCGGTCCGCCCCCGCAGTGCGGGCAGCGTAGCCGGAGCGCGCGGCCGAAGGCGATCAGAGCCGGGACACGATCCATCGCTCGAGGTCGTTCAGCACGCGCGCCCGGTCGAGGTCGGCGAACAGTGCGTGGTAGCCATCGGGATATTCCCGGAGCTCGCGATCGGGAAGTCCCACCCGGGCGATGAAGTCGCGGCTTCCCTCGGGTGCCACCATGCGGTCGGCCGAGCCGTGCAGGATGAGCACGGGCACGGGGAAGCGGGGCGCCTCGGCCTGCACCCGGGCGATCGTCGCCACGACCTCGGTGGAGAGCCGCGCGGTCCCGCGGCGATGAAAGAGCGGGTCGGCGAGCACCGTCTCGCGCACGGCGGGGTCCCGCGCCAATCCGGAGAGATCCATGCCGGTCCGGACCGAGAATCGGGGCCAGACCCGGGACATGACCCGCCCGAGGGCGAGCAGCAGGGCAGGGACGCTGAGGCGGCCCAGCGGCGGCGCGGCCGCGATCACGCCGCGGAGCCCGTCCGGGTACGTCAACGCGTAGTCCAGGACGATCAATCCCCCCAGGCTGTTGCCCAGGAGAAACAGCGGCAGGCCGGGCTCCTCGGATCGGACCAGCGCGACGAGCGCGTGGAGGTCCTCGCGGAACTCCTCCCACCGTCCGACGTAGCCACGCTGGCCCGGGGAGCGCCCGTTGCCCCGCAGGTCGGGCGCGTGGACCAGGAAACCGCCCGCGGCGAGATGACCCAGCAGATCGGGATAAAGGCCCGAGTGATCACCCAGCCCGTGGAGGCTGATCACCACGCCCCGAGCGCGCCCGGCGGGCCGACGGATCCGCCGGAAGAGCCGGAGCCCGCCGGCGCCGGTATAGCTCCCCTCCGCCTCGTTCCGCTCGGACGTGAGACTGCCGGCCGGCTCCGCACGTCGCACTGTCATAGTCGATGCTCAGGCATCCCGTTCACCCGGCCCCGCGCGGGCCTCTCCCGAGGATCATATGTCGATTCGCCGTCCATTGACACTGCTGCCAGCCCTTCTCGCCGCGGCGGCGCTGGCCGCGGCCCCCCGGACCGCCGAGGCCCAGTTCGGCCGCCGGCTCAAGGATGCCATCGAGCACACCGCCGAGGATAAGGCGATTCAGAAAACGACCGAGACCGAGAACAAGGCGATCGACAGCGCGCCGAGTCGAGCGCCCCGTGACGGCAAGCGCCGGGGCGACGGCCGCCGCGGTGCGGCAGTACCTGATCGGCAGTTATCAGCTGGATGGAGCCCGGCTCACGGCCAACGGCCTCGGCGCCAGCAAGCCGGCCGCGGGCAATGACACCGCCGAAGGCCGGCAGCAGAACCGGCGGGTCGAGCTGGTGAAG
>DATCWW010000082.1:0-4009 GCA_036566145.1 Gemmatimonadales bacterium | reverse complement strand
AAGCCGTTCACGCCGGGGGAGCTGGTGGATCGTCTGGGCGGGCTGCGGGAAGCGCACAGCTCGCCACACTGATCGGAGCGCCGCCCATCCTCCTCAGCGCCGCCCAGGCGCGGCGACTCTGGCTGCACGCCCAGCGCCTCGACACCGCCGAGCCGTTCGGCTCGGGCCCGGCCGCCACGCCGGCCGCGGTCGCCCATCTGGGCTACCTGCAGATCGACACGATCTACGTGATCGAGCGCAGCCACCACCACATCCTCCACACCCGGATCCCGTCGTACCGGCGCGAGCACCTGCACCAGGCGCAGAGCGTCGACAAGACGGTCTTCGAGTACTGGACGCACGCGCTCTCCTACCTGCCGACCGAGAGCCTGCCGTTCTACGTGCGGGCCATGCGCCGCGAGTGGCAGCGGCGGGTGGTCTGGTACGGCAAGGTGTCGCCCGGGGACCTGCGCCGGGTGGTGTCGCACATCCGCCGCAACGGCCCGATCACCATCCGGGACATGGACACCGAGGTGCGGGAAGCGAAGGACTACGCCTGGGGGAGCCGGAAGCCGGCCAAACGCGCACTGGAGGCCGCGTTCTACAAGGGCCTGGTGACGATCAGCCGTCGGGCCGGGATGCTCAAGACGTACGAGCTGACGTCGCGCCACTTCGGCTGGGACCGGCCGCCGCGCGCGGCGACCGAACGGGACACGCTGCACTATCTGCTCGATCGGGCGCTGCGGTCGCAGGGCGTGGTGAGCCTGGACTCGGCCTGCTATCTCGACGCCGGGCGCAAGCCGACGATGCGGCGCCTGGCGGAGGCGAGCGTCCGCCGGGGGGAGCTGATCCCGGCGCAGGTGGAGGGCGCGGGCCCGACGACGCACTGGCTCCGGCCGGACGCGCTCGAGGCCGTCACCGAGCCGGCGCCGGAGCAGACGCATATCCTCTCGCCCTTCGATCCGCTGGTCATCCAGCGCAAGCGATTCCGTCTGCTCTTCGGTTATGACTACCGCTTCGAGGCCTACGTGCCCAGGGACAAGCGCGTGTTCGGCTACTTCGTGTGCCCGGTGCTGATCGGGGACCGCGTCGTCGCCGCGCTCGACCTCAAGACCGACCGGAAGCGGGAACGGCTGCTGGTGCAGCGATGGCACTGGGTCGGCCGAGGCGGGGCTCGCGAGCATCGGCGGCGGGTGGAGGAGGCGCTGCACCGGTTCGAGCGGTTCCAGCTCGGGTCATGACGCGACCTCCGCGCACCCGGCCAAGTGCGGCGGCGCAGGGCGCAGGAATCAGCGCGCGACCGCCTCCAGCAGCTTGACCATCGCCTCCTTCTGGTCCCCGATGTCGCCCGCCAGCATGTAGCTGAGCTCGGCCCGCCAGATCTGCGAGCCAACCACCGCCGCCGCCTCGCTCTTCGAGTTGGATCCGTAGGCCCACCCACCGCTGCCGAGGTCGATCGGTTCAGGCTTCGCGTCCCCGCCCTTCATCATCTTGACCGTATGCTGCATCTCGGCGAACATCTCGTCGGCCCGGCCCGCGGGCTGCCGGGAAAGCTCGAGGAAGTTGCCCCGATAGCGGCCGGTCATCTCGTACATACACCTCGACCAGGTGCTGCCGATCGACTGGGTGAAGGTGACCGGGAAGCCTGCGGCCCGCCCCACCTGCTCCACGGCCGGGCAGCCACCCTTGAGTTGCCCGCCGGGGGCGGTCGCGGCCGGCTTGCTCTCACCCGCGCCCAGCCGCCCCAGGGCAATGCGGGCCAACCCGACCGCGCCGTTCATGTCGGTGGTCGAGGTGAGATAGCCGACCTCGAGGAACCGGTCGCCGTTGAGAAAGTACAGCTCGCCGGTCAGGGAGCTCGCGCCCGCCTCCTCCCAGGGTCCGTCGTCGAGCGTGTCGGCCGCGTCCACGTGCAGGGTGGGCGCGATCTTCTCCACGATCCCGCCGATCTTCATCGCCTCGTACGCGCTGCCGCCGTACTCCCAGGTCGGATGAAGCACCAGCGCGTGGTGGCCCGCGGTCAGGTAGCTGCAGCTGTTCCCGTTCTCGACGGCGAGCGGCTTGCCGTCGTCCGAGCGGTACGGCGGGACCACCAGCTTGCCAAGCACCCGCTCGGCTTCCTGTGCGGTCAGCAACACGCAGGGGTCTGGGCTTTCCGGGAGGGCGCTCCGCTCGGAGGGGAACGGCAGGTCAGCGATCTTCCCGCGGATCCGATTCGCCAGGGCGACCGACCGCTCCCGGCTCACCTCGGCGGCCTGCACCATCACCGACACCCGCATGTAGCCCAGCTTCCCGTGGAACGACCGCCGGGTTGGAGCGTTGGTCGCGTCCCAGCCGGGCAGCGTGGGCGGCGGCGGCGCCGAATCGGCGGCAGGCGCGGCGCTCGAGTCGCTGTCGTCCTCGAGCCATCCGGCCATCGCCGCGAACGCGGCGCCGGCGGCCCGGGAACCTGCCGGGTCCTGGTAGATCTCCACGTCCACGATCACCCCGCTCTCGTCGGCCTTGAGCGGGGGCATGTCGGACTTGCCGAACCTCTCCTCGAGCTTCTTCTGGAGCTCGAGCGCCTTGGCCCGCCGCTGGGCGGTCTCCGCATCCACCGCCAGCGGGTACACGCAGCCCTGGTCTCCCAGGTGCGGTGCGCCGGTGAGCTTGCCCACCACCGCCTCGACCTCGGCGGCGGTGAGCCAGCCGCAGGCGTCGGCGGGACGGAGATTGGTCTTTACCGACGACGCGGCTGCCGCGGCGGACTTCCTGGAGGCGCCGGGCGCGCTCTCCGCGGCGGCGTCAGCTGATTTGTCACCCCCCTTGCAGCCACAGAGGGCGACGAGCGCCGCGAGGGGCCAGGCGCGAAGGATGAAGGGCCGCATGGACGTAGCCTCCGATGAGGTCTGGTGTTCAGGTGCAGTCGCGGACCAGCTCGACCCGGCGGTTCCGCGCCCGGCCTTCGATGGTCGAGTTGGATTCGCGCGGTTTGGCCGCCCCGTAGCCCACCGCGCCCCACGACTTCGTGTTCACGCCGTGCCGCTGGGCCAGGCGCGCGCGCACTGCTTCGGCGCGGCGCTCCGAGAGCGCCTTGTTCGCCGCGTCGGTGCCGACACTGTCGGTGTGGCCTTCGACGGTGACCTTCCAGTCGGGGTGGCCGGCCAGGCCTTTCGCCAGCTCGGCCAGCACGCGGTCGGAGATCGGATCGATGGCGGCGGTGCCGAAGGCGAAGTACACCCCGGGGATCTCGATCCGGCAGCGCTTGGCCATCTCCGCCTCGATCAGCCCGCCCTCCATGGGGGCGCCACCCTTCTTCGCCGAGCTGTCGGGAAGGTCGGCCCGCACCATTTGGAAGACGTCGCCCTGGAGGACGGACTTGAGGAGCAACGGGTGGGCGCTGTCGGCCAGCACCCAGAGCTCCCACTCGGCGTGCTTGAGCCCGCTGGCGAAGCTGCCCTTGACGTGGAGCGCCGGGAGGCCTGTCCGAACGCCGTCCAGGAGCAGCGGGAACGGCTCCGGCGCGGGCGAGATCCTGGTCAGCGTTCCCTTGTAACGCACCCGCTGGGCCGAGAAGAGCGCGTCGAGCGCCGTCCCGCTCAAGGGCGACTTCCGTGCCTCGTCGGGGATCACCATGACGCTGAACGGCGCGCTGCCGGCGTCGAGCAGCTGCTGGTACACCGCGGACGAGAGGGTGAGCGCGGTGAACCCAGGGCGCACCTGCTCGTCCCGGGCGAAGACGTCGTCGAAGCGGGGGGCACCGGCTAGGTCGCCCGCGCTCACGAAGCGCTTGCGGAAGCCGTCGGTGGTGTCGCCGTTGGCTTGGATGGTCCGCTCGTGCCAGGCGTAGTGGACCCCGGTCGCGTCGGCGCTTCGGATCTCGATCACGTCCTCCCGCTCGCCAAGGGGCGAGTGGAGGACCGAGCCGAGGACCAGGCCGGTGACCAGGGGGATCCGGGCGGGCGCGGGGTCCTGGGCGAGGTCCGGCGAGACGGCGGTAGCGAGGAGCAGCGCGCCGAGCGCCGCCCAGGCAGGCGAGATCACGGAGTTG
>DATCWW010000077.1:0-11391 GCA_036566145.1 Gemmatimonadales bacterium | reverse complement strand
TCATCGCGCCATCTTGGGTCGGAGAAAGAAGCGCAGCTCGCCGGCGCCGGGCTCGAGCGCCGCGAGGTCGATCCCGATCACCCCGCTCTTGGGGAAGTCCAACCGCAGGTGCGTCGCAGACCCGGCGAGGAGCAGCGACGCGAGGTCCTCCATCCAGGGCGAGTGGCCCACCATCGCCACGATGGCGTCGCCCGGCTGCTCGCCGACGTGATCGGTCAGCCGGATCAGGTCGGGGTCTTCAGCCAGCGGATCGCAGGGGACCGCGGGCCGCTCCACCCGCGCGGCCTCCACCAGGATCTCGGCGGTCTGCGCCGCGCGGAGCCAGGGACTGGTGAGGACCAGCGAGGGCGTGAGGTCCAGCTTGCGGAGCGCCCGGCTCACGTCGCGCTGCACCTTGCGACCCTTGTCGGTGAGGGGCCGGTCGCGGTCGTCCGGCCACTGGGCCGGATCGCGCTCGCCGGCATTGGCGTGGCGGTTGAGGAGGAGGAGCATGGGGGGGCCGTGGGTTGGGGATGGGGGAAAGAGAAGGGGGAAAGGGGAAAGGGGAAAGGGGAAGGGCGCAGGCGATGAGCCTCTCGCGCGCCCCCTTCCCCTTTCCCCTTTCCCCCTTCGCCCTTCGCCCTTCGCCTTTCGCTCCTACCTCCCCATCTCCCCGACCAGACTGTCGATCGCCGCGAGCACCGTCTTGGTGGACTGGGTGTGATGGTTCACCTGGATCGAGAAGGTCAGCCAGCGTCCGTCGGGGCGCTCGATATAGCCCGAGAGCGCGTTGACCCGGCCGATGCTGCCGGTCTTGGCGCGGACCCGACCCTCGAGCGGTGTGCCGACGAACCGGGTCCGGAGCGACCCCACGCCGCCCGCCACCGGCAGGCCCGCGGCGAAGGCCGAATAGTGAGGGTGAGCGCGGATGGCGCGCAGGAGCTGGGTCAGCGCCCAGGGGCTCACCAGGTTCTCCGGCGAGAGTCCGGAGCCGTCCGTCAAGGCGAACTCGGTCGAGTCGATGCGGAGTGAGTCGGTGAGGAAGCGGGCCTCGACCTGCAGCCCTTCCTCCCATGAGCCGGCCCGGCCGAGCCGCTTGCCGAGCTGCTTGAGCAGCATCTCCGCGAACCAGTTCTGGCTGGTGTTGAGGATCGGGAAGATCCAGTCGCGCACCGGCCGGCCGGCGACCTCGGCGAGCGGCGGGGCGGCGCGGGCCTGGCGGTAGAGCATCGAGTCGGTGGTCGAGCGGGTGGCGCCGGCGACCGCGATGCCCGTCTCGGCGAGCACCTGGCGCAGGGCGCGCGCCGCCCAGCGATTGGGATCGGTCACCGCGAACGACTCGATGTGCGGCGCCCGATCCATCGCCACCGTGCCTTCGGCCCAGACCCGGTCGGTCCCCGGCACCCGGAAGAAGCGGTTGCCGATGTCGGTGACGCCGCCCGCGGGCACCGTCACCGTGCGGTTCTCGAACACGATCTCCTCGAGATCCGGGCTGTAGCTGATGAGCGCGGGCGCGCCGGGCGCGATGCCGGGGGCCCAGGTGAAATCGATCGAGTTGTCGTGGAAGCCGAGCCCGCTGACGGGCGCGGCGTACCACCAGTTGAGATCGAACAGCTCCCAGCCGGGGTGCACCTGCAGCGGCTCGAAGTAGCTGCCGTCTCCCACCAGGTCGCCCTGGACCACCCGGACGCCCCTGGCCTTGAGGCCTTCCGCCAGTACCCGCAGGCGGGCGAACGGGTCGCGGTCGCAGGCGCCCTCCCGCAGGGTGTCGGTGCCGTAGCAGCGGATCCCGAGCGTCGGATCTCCGCGACCGTAGAGGACCAGGTCGCCCTGGAGGACGCCGTCCTTGATCGGCCCGCCGGCATAAAGGCTGGTGCGCACGGTCAGCTCGGGCGGCAGGAGCGCCGCCGCCACCGCACTCACCACCAGCTTGGCGGTGCTGGCCGGGGTGAACAGGCGATGCTCGTTGCGCCCGTAGACCAGCTTCCCCTTCTGATCCACCACCGCGACGCCCCAGAAGGCGCGATCGAAGGGAGGAGCGTCGAGGCGGCGGTCGAGGCGCTTGCTCAGCGATTGGGCGCTCAGGGCGCCAGGGCGCACAGGCGCGAAGGCGCACGGAAGTACGAGCAGGGCGACAAATAACATCCTCGCGCCCGTGCGCCTGTGCGCCTTAGCGCCAGTCATCATATCCCACCCTCCGATCGACCACGACGTACACCACATCGGTCACCAGATTCACCATGACGAAGACCAGGCTGAGGAAGAGAATGCTCCCCTGGATCGCGGGGAGGTCGCGCTTGTCGATCGCGGTCAGGACGTAGCGGCCGACTCCGGGCCAGCTGAAGATCGTCTCGGTGAGGATCGAGCCGGTGAGATAGCCGCCGAAATCGAGGCCCAGCACCGTGACGACCGGGATCAGCGCGTTGCGAAAGGCGTGCCCGAGCACCACCCGCCGCTCGGACAATCCCTTGGCGCGCGCGGTGCGGATGAAGTCGCTCGCCAGCAGCTCCTGCATGGCGTCCCGCGTGATCCGCGCCAGGAAGGCGACCGAGCGCATCCCCAGCGTGGCCGCCGGGAGGATCAGGTACGCGAACCCACCGGACCCTGACGGGGGGAGCCAGCGGAGGCTCACCGCGAAGAGCAGGATCAGCACCAGGCCGACCCAGTAGACCGGAAACGATATGCCGAGGTAGGCGCCGAGCGTGGCGATGCGGTCGGGCCAGGACCCCGGGCGCCAGGCCCCGTAGACGCCGAACGAAATGCCGGTCAGGGCGGCGAAGAGCATCGCCGCGCCGGCCAGGCGGAGCGTCGCCGGGAAGCGCTGCAGCAGGTCGTCCAGGATCGGCCGGCGGGTGATGTAGCTGGTGCCGAGGTCGCCCCGGACCACGCCGCCGACATAGCGCACGAACTGGAGCGGCAGCGGGTCGTCCAGGTGCAGCTCGGCCCGGAGGCGCGCCAGCGTCGCGGGGTCGCTGCGCTCGCCCACCATCGCCTCGACCGGATCGCCCGGCGCCACGTAGAGCAGGAGGAAGGTGACCAGCAGGACCCCCAGCAGCGTGGGCGGGAGCAGGGCGGCGCGGAGGAGGAGGAAGCGGCTCACCGGACGATGCGCACGCCGGTCCACCGCTGGCCGGTCACCACCAGCGGAATCTGCCACCCTTCGACCTCGGGCCGCATCGCCCACATGTCGATGGGGAACCAGAGAAAGATCCAGGGGGCCAGATCGAAGACCCGCCCGTCGATCTCCCGGCTGAGCCGTGCCTTCTCCAGCGAGTCGGGCGTGGTGCGCATCCGCGTGATCTCGGCGTCGAGCTCCGGGTCGGCGAGGAAGGCGTAGTTCCCGCCGGGTCCGCGGTTGGCCGAATGGAAGAGGGGGAAGGTGAAGTTCTCCGGATCGGGATAGTCGGCGTACCAGTCGCCCAGGTAGAGATCCGCGCCACCGTTCCGGACGGCGGCCCGCACCGCGGGGGCATCGCGCTCCACGATCTCGACCCGGACGCCCACGGCGGCCAGGTCCTGCTGCACCGCCTGCGCCACCCGGGCCAGCTCGCCCCGGCGGTTGCGCCAGAGCTGCAGCGCGAACCCCCCGCCGAATCCGGCCTCGACGAGGAGGCGCCGCGCGCCAGCGGTGTCCCAGGGAAAAGGCGCGCGGGTCGAGTCGTAGCCCACGATGCCCGGAGGGATCGCCCCGGCCGCGCGCACCCCGCGCTCGGCCCAGGCCGTCTTGAGAATAGTCTGGACGTCCACCGCGAGGTTGAGCGCGCGCCGCACCCGCACGTCCCGCAGCGGTCCTCGCGTCGTATTCATCGCTACGTAGAGGTCGCGGATCGCGGGGCGGCGGAGCAGCTGGTCCGGAAAGCCCTGCTCCCAGCGCCGGGTCTCGCCGTAGGGAATCTCCAGGACGCTCAGGAGACCCGCCTCGTACTCTGCGCTCTGGGTGAGGGCCTCGGGAATGATCCGGATGCGGAGCGAATCTTCCAGCGGCGCGCCGCCCCACCAACGGTCGTTCCGGGCCAGCAGGATCGCATCGTCGTGACTCCAGCTCACGAACCGCCAGGGGCCGCTGCCGACCGGGTGCTGGTCGAAGCCGGGAGGAGCCGGCACCGGCACCACCGCGGCGACCGGCATCGCGAGGAAGAGCGGAAAGAGATTGAGCGGCTCGGCCAGCGTGAAGGCGATGGTGGAATCGTCGCGCACGTCGATCCCGCGAACCTCCCGGCTCCGGCCGGCGGCGTAGTCCGCCGCGCCGAGGATGGGGAGCAGGGGCCATTGTCTCGCGGCCTGGGTCTCCGGCGCCAGGGCGCGGAGCAACGAGGCACGGACCTCCCCTGCGGCGATCGGCCGGCCGTCGTGGAACGCGGTATGCGGACGCAGGTGGAAGGTGTAGCGCCGGCCTGCCGGGTCGGACTCCCACCGCTCGGCCAACCCCGGGCGGAGCAAGCCGTCCGGGTCGAGCTGCACCAGGTTATCGAACAGCAGGGTGACCACCTCGCCGCTCTGCACGTCGGTCGAGCGGGCAGGGTCCAGCGAGGCGGGGTCGGCGCCCAGATAGTACTCGAGCCGGCTGGCGGGGGCCGGTCCGGAGCCGCACGCCCCCAGGAGGAGCAGCAGCGGGTAGAGAGGTCGCGGCATTACCACAGGGGTCCGCTGCTCGTTGACTTGTGATCGTAACGGCGTGAAACTACTGACCTTACACCCATGGCGTCAATCGTAGCCCGGCGTGGTGCCGGCCCGCCTCACTCGAACCCGGAGTGCCGAATGAGGGGAGCCGTCGCCGTCGCGTGCGCGTTGCTTCCCTTCATGCTGTTCGGCAGCCGGCCGGTGGCGGCGCAGGAGCCCCTGCGGGTCATCCGGGAGCTTCGGTTCGAGGGCAACCGGGCGATTCCCGACGAAGTGATCGCCAGCGCCATCGCCACCACGAACTCGAGCTGGTTCGCGCGCACCTTTCTCTTTCGCTGGCTCGGCCTGGGCGAGAAGCGCTACTTCGACGAGCAGGAATTCCGCCGGGACGTGGTCCGGATCGAGGTGCTCTACCGCCGGAGCGGCTACCCGCAGGCGCTGGTGGACACGACGGTGGTTCGCGATCCGCTCAACGTCTTCATCACCTTCCGAATCGCCGAGGGTCCGCCCATCCGGGTGGTGAAGCTCGCCACCAACGGCCTCGACAGCCTCGCGTCCGACCTCCGGGACCAGGTGCTCCGCGACCTGCCCCTGCAGCAGGGCGACCCGTTCAACCGGTACCTGATGCAGTCGAGCTCCGACTCGCTTTCGCGCCGCCTCAAGGATCAGGGGTATCCCGGGGCCAAGGTGTTCACCTCCTTCGAGACCAATCGCGAGGCGCTCACCGCGCAGGTGAGCTACGACGTGGAGACCGGAACGCCGGCCGCGTTCGGGACCGCGCGGGTGATCGGCACCAAGCGCGTCGCCCCGGGGCTGGTGCGGGCGCTGCTGGTGGCGCGGCCGGGACGACCCTACTCCCAGGACCAGCTCTTCCAGAGCCAGCGCAACCTCTACTCCTCCGAGCTCTTCCGCTACGCCACGGTCAACATCGATTCCGCCGCCTATCAGGAAGGCGAGGACTCGGTGCCGCTGGTCGTGCAGGTGAACGAGAGCCGGCCGAGACGGGTGCGCGCGGGGATCGGCTACGGCACCGAGGACTGCTTCCGCACCTCGGCGGGGTGGACCTCGCGCAACTTCCTGGGGAGCAACGGGCGCATTCTCGACGTGACGGGGCAGCTCTCCCGGGTCGGCGTGGGCGAGCCGACCGACTGGGGACTCGCCAACAACATCTGCAGCGCGTCGCAGGAGGATTCGATCGGGAGCCGGCTGGTGAACTACAGCCTGAGCGCCGCGATCCGGCGGCCCGCCTTCCTCTCGAGCAACAACACGCTCCAGGTGTCGGTCTACTCGGAGCGCCGCTCCGAGTTCAAGGTGTACCTCCGCCGGGAGACCGGCACGACGGTGACCCTTCGCCGGGAGACACCCCGCCGGCGCATTCCGATCTCGCTCAGCTACGCGCTCTCCTATGGCCGCACCGAGGCCACCGCGGCGAGCTTCTGCGGCTCCTTCAACGCCTGCACCCCGGACGTCGTCGCGCTGCTCCGGCAGAACCGGGTGCTCGCCACGCTGACCGGGACGGTCGCCTTTCCCAGCGTCAACAGCCCGATCGATCCGTCCCGCGGAAGCATCAAGTCGCTCGAGATGACGGTGAGCTCGAAGTACCTGGGCTCGGCCGAGGAGCAGCAGTTCACCCGGTTCGTGGGCGATGCGGCGTGGTATCGTCCGATCACCCGCGACGCGATCCTGAGCTGGCGGGTGCGGGGTGGGGTGGTCTTTTCGCCCACCGTCGACATCGCCTCGCAGACCGGCAACTTCATTCCCCAGGAATACCGCTTCTACGCCGGCGGTCCCAACGACGTCCGCGGCTACGAGCGCAACGAGCTCGGCCCCGTGGTCTACGTCGTCTCCAAGCGCGAGGTGGACGAGGCGACCGGGAAAGGCCGTCCGATCAACCCCGACTCGGTGCAGGTCGCGGCGACCGGCGGCAACACCCTGGCGCTGGCCAACGTCGAGCTGCGCGTCCCGTCCCCCCTGTTCAGCTCCCGGCTCCGCTTCGCGGCGTTTGTGGACGCGGGCGGCACGTGGACTCGGCAGCAGCAGCGCTCGGATCCGGTGATCCGGGTGACCCCGGGGGTGGGGCTCCGACTGGGGACGCCGCTGGGCCCGGCCCGGCTCGATGTCGCCTACAATCCGTATAGGCTCCAGTCGGGCCCCTTGTTCCAATTCGACACCACGGGGGCGCTGACCCCGGTACCCGGAGAGCCCAGCTACGTGCTCGATCGAAAGGGGCGGATCACGTACCACATCGCAGTGGGACAGCCGTTCTGATGCACCGGCGGATCGCGCGGTTCGTGTTCGTCTTCCTGCTGGGGACCCTGGCGATGCTGCTCGGGGTGCTCACCTCGATGACCCTGACGCCGCCGGGGCGGGACCTGCTCGCGCGCTCGGTCTCCCACTTCCTCGACCGGGTGGTGAACGGGCGGGTCCACGTCGGCGCGATCTCCGGCTCGTTCCTCTACGACCTGGTGCTGACCGATCTCGTGGTGCGGGACACCAGCGGCGCGCTGCTCGCCGACCTGCCGCGTGCCCGGGTCGGCTTCCGGCTGCCCAACCTCATCGCCGGCGAGTTCGTGCTCGGGAGCGTGCAGCTCGACCGGCCGGTGATCCAGCTGATCAAGCACCGCAACGGGCGGATGAACTACGAGGACGTGCTCCGGATCGGCAAGGGCACGCCGGGCGGCAAGTCGCCGCTGGTGGACTTCCATAACGTGCGGATCGACGACGGGATGCTCCGGATCGCGCTGCCCTGGAATCCCGACCGCTCGCTCCACACCCAGACCCAGAAGGACTCAGCGCTCGCGGCCGAGCGGGCCAAGCCGGGGCGGATGATCGAGGAGAGCCCCGAGGGGCTTCGGCGGGTGATCCTGCTCTCCGAGCTCGGCACCCGGCTGGCCCGGCTCCGGATCGCGACGCCGGACCGGCTGCCGTTCACCATCGACATCGACTCGATCTCCACCCGGCTCAACGACCCCGCCGTCACCGTGCGGGACGCCGTCGGGCGGGTGCGCCTCCGGGGCGACAGCGCGGTGTTCAGCCTGAGCCGGGCCGCGCTGCCGGATACCCGGTTCACCGGCGGCGGCGCGGTGACCTGGCCGCAGGACACCATCCTGTACGACTTCCAGGTGATCTCGACGCACGTCAACCTGGAGGACCTGCGCTGGGTCTCGCCGGGGTTCCCGTCCATGACGGGGAGCGGGGTGCTCGCGGCGCGCTCGATCAACGGCCATCGCACCGAGTACGACGTCCGCGACCTCCATCTGCAGAATGGGCCCCAGCGGGTGGACGGGGACCTCGTCGCGATCACCGACCGGCCGCGCGGGCTCGGCGTCCGCGACATGCGGGTGACGCTGCGCGATCTCGACCTCGACGCGGCGCGCTACTATGTGGATTCCCTGCCGTTCTACGGAACGCTCACGGGATCGCTGGCCGGCAACGGGTTCCTCGACGACATGCAGGTCCGGATCGACTGGGCCTTCGCCGACGCCCGGGTGCCCGGGCAGCCGGTGACCCTGATCGCGGGTGAAGGCGGGGTCGGGGCCCGGCGCGACAGCGGGCTCACCTTCACCGGCTTCGCGGTGAAGAGCTCCGACGTAGACCTCCGCACCGTGCGGCTGGTGGCGCCGGCCGTGATCCTGGATGGCCGGCTCAATGCGGTCGGCACCCTCGACGGGCCGCTGCACAACGTCACCTTCCGGGGGACCGCCCGGCATCAGGACGATGGGCGTCCGTCCAGCACCGCGATCGGATCGCTCCACCTGGACACCCGCCGCGACACAGTCTCCATGCTCACCGACGTGCAGTTCGAGCCGCTTTCGTTCGAGGGGATCCGGCGGGCGTTCCCCTCGCTCAAGTCACGAGGGGAGCTGCGCGGCCATTTCCGGGGCGAAGGGACGCTGGACGATCTCGCCGTGGACGCGGACCTGACCGGCGAGCTCGGCAGCTTCACCGCGAAGGGCAACATCACGGTGGAGCCGCCGCACTGGGCCGCGGAGGACCTGCTGCTCCGCTTCTCGAAGCTCGATCTCGCGGCGCTCACCGGGCGGGACATCCCGACTTCGCTCACGGGCCAGCTGCAGGTAACCGGAAGCCTCGACACCCTGCGCGCACCGGAGGGCCAGGTCACGCTCGCCCTCGGCCGGAGCCGGGTCCGGGAGTGGACGCTCGACAGCGTCTTCGCCCGGGGCCAGAGCCGCGACAGCGTGCTCCGGCTCGACACCGCGTATGCCGAATGGCAGGGCGCCCGGGCCGCGGGGTCGGGCAGCCTGGGCTGGGGCGTGCCGCACACCGGGCGGATGGAGTTCTCGCTCGCGGCCGACAGCCTGATCGCGTTCGACAGCCTGCTGCTCGCCGCCACGGGACAGCAACGGGACACCGCGCCCGAGAGCCAGCCGCTCAACGGCGCGGCGGCGGGGCGGGTGGTGCTCGCCGGGAGCTTCGATACCCTGCAGATGTCCGGCAACCTCGAGGTGCGCGACTTCACCTTCCAGACGCTGAAGTCGCCGCGGATGGCGGGGAGCTTTACCTCGGGCGGCGGGCAGCGTCCGCATGTGGTGGCCTCCGCGGAGGCCGACACCTTGCTCATGGGGAGCTATCGGTTCACCCGCCTGGCGGGCCGGATCGACGGCTTCGCCGACTCGCTCGCCTGGGAAGGCGGGAGCACCCTGGCCGAGGGCTCGCGGATCGACGGGGCGGGGGAATACGAGCTGGCCGACAGCATCGGCCTGGTCTGGGTGGAACGTCTCCGTGCCGCGCTGCCCAATCACACCTACGTCCTGACCGACCGGGCGGTCATGGCGCTGGCCAAAGGGGCGCCGACGCTGACGCCGGTGTCGCTCGAGGCCACCGACGGCTCCGGGGTGCTGCGCATGTCCGGCACCATCCCCGACCAGCAGCCCGGCCAGCTCGCGGTAGAGACGTTCGGGCTTGACCTGCAGGATCTCTACAGCCTCATCGGCCGCGACACGCTCGGCGTCGCGGGCGAGGTGGGCCTCACCCTGCAGGTGGCCGGCACGGCCCGGGCGCCGACGTTCCGCGGCACCGGCCGGGTGGACCAGGCCCGCTTCGGCGACTTCCGCGCCCCCTTCCTCCAGGGCGTGCTCAACTACCAGAACCAGCGGCTCGACGCGAACCTCGACCTCTGGCGCACCGGCGAGAACATTCTCACGGTCGAAGCGCACCTGCCGATGGACCTCGCCCTCCGGGGGGTCGAGCGCCGCCGGCTCGACGGGCCGCTCACCGCGCGGGCCTATGCCGACAGCGTGGACCTCGGGCTGCTCGAGGCGCTGACGCCGGCGGTGGATCGGGTAGAGGGCCGCCTGGCGGTGAACGTCCGGGCCGAGGGGACCTGGAAACAGCCCCGTCTCGCGGGGACGGTCGCCGTGAGCAATGGGAGCATGAACATTCCCGGCATCGGCGTACACTTCGGCAGCGTGGACGGGAGCGCCCTGCTACAGGGCGATTCCGTCGTGCTCAAGGACGTGCGGATCACGAGCGGCGGCGGTGCGCTTGCGGTGCGGGGAGGGATCCAGCTCGAGGACTTCTCCCGCCCGATCCTGGCGCTCGACGCCCGGGCCGACCAGTTCCGCGCCGTCGACGTGCGCAACTTCCTGACGCTGGTGGCGACCGGCGACATCCAGCTCCGCGGCCCGGTGTCTGGGGCGACCCTGACCGGCAGCCTGACGGCCAACAGCGGCGTGCTCTATTTCGCGGACCTGGTCAACAAGCGGGTGATCGACCTGGAGGACCCGGCCTACGCCGACCTGCTCGACACCACGCTCATCCGGCGGGAGAACCTGGGCAACAAGTTCCAGAACCGGTTCATGGACTCGCTCCGGGTGGAGGACCTGCGGGTCGGCATCGGGAGCGACGTCTGGCTCCGGAGCGCCGAGGCCAACATCCAGCTCGACGGCTCGGTGCGGCTGACCAAGTTCGGGCAGGAGTACCAGCCGACCGGGACGCTCAACGCGCCGCGGGGCAACTACACGCTCAAGATCGGGCCGGTCACCCGCGACTTCACCGTCAACAAGGGACAGGTGCAGTACATCGGGACCCTGAACGCCAACCTCGACATCCAGGCGCAGCACACGGTGCGCGCCGTCCGGGGCGAGGAGATCCCCATCATCGCCAACATCGAGGGGACGCTGTACGCGCCCAAGGTGACGCTGGAGAGCACCCTCCGGCCGCCGATCTCGGAGACCGATCTGGTCTCCTACCTCGTCACCGGCTACCCGGCGAACGACGCCAGCCAGCTCGGCCAGTCCAACGCGGTGCTGACCGGGCTGGCGTACTTCTCCAGCGCGCTCTCCAGCGAGCTGGAGCGCGCGCTGATCCAGGACTTCGGCGTGCCGATCGACCTGATCGAGATCCGGCCGGGGGTGAGCGCGAGCGGCGAAGGCGACGTGCCGACGCAGATCGCGGCGGGCTGGCAGATCGGACGCAAGACCTTCCTGACCTTCAACGCCGGCTTCTGCCCCGACTTCAGCCAGTTCAGCAGCCGGAACTTCGGCGCGAGCTTCGAATTCCGCTTCAACCGCGAGTGGCGCTTCATGAGCAGCGTGGAGCCGACCTACCAGTCGTGCTCGGGGAGCACGTTCACCAATCCGTTCCTCTCCAACAATCGGTACCAGATCGGCACCGACATCCTCTGGGAGCGGGAGTTCTAGGTGGCCCGGGCCCTGCTCATCACCAACCCCGCCGCCGCCAGGACGCAGCAGCGCGCGGTGGCGGCGGTGATGCGGGTGCTGCAGCGGGCCGGCTGGGGTGCCGAGGTGCTCGCCACGGGCGGCCCCGGCG
>DATCWW010000064.1:0-10385 GCA_036566145.1 Gemmatimonadales bacterium | reverse complement strand
GAGCCGTTCGTGGCCCGCGAGGCGCTGGCCGGCGCCCTGGCGCGGGTGGAGGGGGGCGATGACGTCGGCACCGCCGCGGCCCCGCTGGATCCGGCGTTGGCCGGCGACCCCTCGCGGGTCAAGGTGGTGACCGACGCGGCGGGGCGGGCGCTGTACTTCTCGCGAGCGCCGATCCCGTTCCGGCGTGACCCGCGGGAGCCCGGCGACGACCTGTATCGGCAGCACATCGGGATCTACGCGTACTCGCGCGACGCGCTGACCCGCTGGGTGGCGGCGCCGCCCAGCGCGGCCGAGCTGGCCGAGCGGCTGGAACAGCTCCGCGCGCTGCACCTTGGTCTCAGCATCGGCGTGGCCGCGCTGGCCGAGGCGGCCCTGCCGGGCATCGACACCGGCGACGACCTTCGACGGGCGGAAGCCCATTGGCACGCATTTCAGGGGTAAGCCTATGACCTCGGGTCCGAACGCGACCAAATACATCTTCGTCACCGGCGGCGTCGTCTCTTCCCTCGGGAAAGGCATCGCCGCCGCATCACTTGGGCGCCTGCTGGTGGAACGGGGCCTGAGCGTGACGATGCAGAAGTTCGACCCCTACATCAACGTCGATCCCGGCACGATGTCCCCGTTCCAGCACGGCGAGGTCTTCGTCACCGACGACGGCGCCGAGACCGACCTCGATCTGGGGCACTACGAGCGGTTCATCGACCGGTCGCTCTCGCAGCAGAACAACGTGACCACCGGCCGGATCTACCAGTCGGTGATCAACAAGGAGCGGCGGGGCGAGTATCTGGGCAGCACGGTGCAGGTCATCCCCCACATCACCGACGAGATCAAGAACGCGATCCGGCGCACCGCGCCGGGGCACGATGTGGTGATCACCGAGATCGGCGGCACCGTGGGCGACATCGAGTCGCTGCCGTTTCTCGAGGCGATCCGGCAGTTCCGCCAGGAGGTCGGCCGGGACAACGCGCTGTTCATCCACCTCACCCTGGTGCCCTTCATCGCGGCGGCCGGCGAGCTCAAGACCAAGCCGACCCAGCACTCCGTCCGCGAGCTCATGCAGATCGGAATCCAGCCCGACATCCTGATCTGCCGGAGCGAGCAGCCGATCTCCGCCGACATCAAGCGGAAGATCGCGCTCTTCTGCAACGTGGACTTCGACTGCGTGGTGGAGAGCCCGGACGTGGCCTCGATCTACGAGATCCCGCTCCGCTTCCTCGACCAGGGACTCGACCGGGTGGTCTGCGAGCGGCTCCGGCTGGACACCCGGCAGCCCGACCTGCGCCCCTGGGAAGCGATGGTGGCGCGGGTGCTCCGGCCCAGCCACAAGGTGCGGATCGCGGTGGTGGGGAAGTACACCGCCCTCCACGATGCCTACAAGTCGGTCCAGGAGGCGCTGGTCCACGGCGGCATCGCCAGCGACGCCCGGGTCGAGATCGAGTGGATCGCGAGCGACCGGTTCCTGGACCAGGAGGCCGCCGGCCGGGTGCTGGCCGGGTTCGACGGACTGCTGGTGCCCGGCGGGTTCGGCGAGCGCGGCGTCGAGGGGATGATCAACGCGGTGCGCTGGGCCCGCGAGAACGACCTGCCGTTCTTCGGGATCTGCCTCGGTCTCCAGGTCGCGATCATCGAGTTCGCCCGGGACGTCTGCCGGCTGCCGGAGAGCAACAGCACCGAGTTCGCGCCCGAGTGCCCGACGCCGGTGATCGCGCTGATGCAGTCGCAGCGTGACGTGAGCGATCTCGGCGGCACCATGCGGCTCGGCGCCTACACCGCCCGCCTCCGCCCGGGATCGCGCGCGGCCCAGGCGTACGGGGTGACCGAGATCAGCGAGCGGCACCGGCACCGCTGGGAGGTGAGCAACGCCTACCGCGACGTGCTGGCCGAGTACGGGCTGCGCCTCTCGGGCCAGTCGCCCGACGGGGGCCTGGTCGAGGTGATCGAGCTGCCCGACCACGCCTGGTTCATCGGCTGCCAGTTCCATCCGGAGCTCAAGTCCCGGCCGACCCGGCCGCACCCGCTGTTCGCGGGGTTCATCGCGGCCGCGCTGCGGCGGCGGCAGGGGAAGGGAGCGGCGGTCCCGCAGGAGCTGGCTGAAGCGGCGCGCTGATGGCCTGGTCGTTCGCGCAGACGCCGTTCGTCATCGCCGGCCCCTGCGTGGTCGAGCCGGGCGACGTGCTGCCCCGGGTGGCCGAGCGCCTGGCCCGCTACGGCGCGGAGCGCGGCGTGCCGGTCTGCTTCAAGGCCAGCTTCGACAAGGCCAATCGGGCGCGGGCGGGGTCGGCTCGGGGTCCGGGATTCGAGGAGGGCCTCCGCGCCCTCGAGCGGGTTCGCCGGAGCAGCGGGTTGCCGGTGCTTACCGACATCCACCTGCCCGACCAGGCGGGGCCGACCGCCGAAGTCGTGGATGCCCTCCAGATTCCCGCCTTCCTCTGCCGGCAGACCGATCTCCTCGAGGCCGCCGGGCGCACCGGCCGGCCGGTGAACGTGAAGAAGGGGCAATGGATGCCGCCCGAGGCGATGGCCGGCGCGGTGGAGAAGGTGCGCGGGGCCGGCCGCGGGGAGGTGGCCGTGACCGAGCGGGGAACCTTCTTCGGTTACGGCGATCTCGTGGTGGACATGCGCAACTTCGAGCGGCTCCGCACCGCCACCGGCGCGGCGGTGATCTTCGACGCCACCCACGCGGTGCAGCGGCCGGGTCAGGGCGCGTCGGGGGCGAGCGGGGGAGACCGGGCCCACCTGCCCGCGCTCCTCGCAGCGGCGGCCGTGGCGGGCGCGGACGGCTTCTTTCTCGAGACCCATCCCGACCCGGCGAGGGCGCTGAGCGACGCGGCCACCCAATGGCCGCTGGATCAGCTGACGGAGCTCCTGGACCGTACGCTCGACCTCTGGGCCCGGGCCCGGGCTCCTGTCGGGGCGGATTCCTCGCTCCGCTCGGGATGACCGCCGCATGACGATGCGGATCGACCCCAAGCTGGCGCACCGCGTCCGCCTGCTCGCACTCGACGTGGACGGGGTGCTCACCGACAACGGCATCTGGGTCGGGCCGATCGCCGGCCAGCGGGTGGAGCTCAAGCGCTTCGACATCCAGGACGGACTCGGCCTGGTGCTGCTCCGGACGGCCGGGATCCCGGTGATCTGGCTCAGCGGACGCCACTCGGAGGCCACCGAGCTCCGGGCCCGCGAGCTCAAGGTCGAGGAAGTGCTGCAGGTGTCCGGGCCGGCCAAGCTGGAGACCATGGGCCCGGTGCTGGAGCGGCGGGGGCTGGCGTGGGACGAGGTCGCCTACGTCGGAGACGATCTGGCCGACCTCCAGGTGCTCCGCCGGGTCGGGCTGCCTCTCGCGGTCGCCAACGCGGTCGCGGAGGTGCGTGCCGTGGCTCACGCCACGACGCGCGCGGCCGGCGGGCACGGCGCGGTCCGCGAGGTGATCGAGGCCCTGCTCAAAGCCAGAGGAGTGTGGCCCGAGATGCTGGAGCGCTATTTCACCGAGCCGGCGATCCGTGGCGCGTGACGCCGGCGCGCTGGTCGAGCTGGGGCGCCGGGTGCTCCGCCTCGAGGCCACGAGCCTCCGCGACGACGCGGATCGACTCGACGAGTCCTTTGCGCGGGCGGTCGAGCTCCTGGCCGCCGCCCGCGGGCGGGTGATCGTCTCGGGCGTGGGGAAGTCGGGGCTCATCGCGCGGAAGCTGGCCGCGACGTTCACCTCGACCGGCACGGCAGCGAGTTATCTCCACCCCATCGATTCGCTGCACGGCGATCTGGGGATCGTCGGGCGGGACGACCTGGCCATCGTGCTGAGCAAGAGCGGAGAGTCCTCGGATCTCTTCGGGCTGCTCGGCTCGCTGCAGCGCCTGGCCGTGCCGATCATCGCGATCACCGGGGGCGCCGACTCCGCGCTCGCGCGGGTGGCCCACGTGGTGCTCGACGGCGGGGTGGCGGAGGAGGCCTGTCCCCACGATCTCGCACCCACCTCGAGCACCACCGTGGCCCTCGCCCTGGGCGACGCGCTCGCGGTCGCGCTGCTCGAGGTGAAGGGTTTTCGGCGCGAGGATTTCGCGGCCCTGCACCCGGGCGGGAGCCTGGGACGGAAGCTGCTGCTCCGGGTCGGCGACGTGATGATCCCTCCCGGGCGGCCGCTCGGTCCCGAGTCCACGATGCGCGACGCGGTGGTGAGCCTGGCGCACGACCGTGGCCTGGCGATGGTGGTCGCGGGCGACCGGCTGGCCGGCGTGCTCACCACCGGCGATCTCACCCGTCTGGCCGAGCGGGATCCGGGCTTCCTGGCCCGTCCCGCCGTTGAGGTCATGACCCGAACCCCCAAGACGGCGTCGCCCGGCGACCTCGCCGCCGCCGCGGTCTCCACGATGGAGCGCCACGGCGTCATCGTGCTGCCGGTGGTGGAAGACGGAGGGCACGTCGTGGGAGTGGTGCATCTGCACGATCTGCTCCGGGCGGGGGCGGTGTGAGGCGGAGCGCAGGGGCGCGAGGGCGCAGGGGCGCAGGGGTGTGCAGAGACGGGGCCAGCCAGCCCGGACGGTGGCGAGCCTGCGCCCGTGCGACCCTGCGCCCCCGCGCCCTCGCAGCCATGACATTCCTCGCCCTGGCGATCGTGCTCGGCTGCGAGGACACCGGCGCCCGCCCGACCACGACCGTCGCGGCGTCGGACAGCGCCGACCAGGTCCTGGAGGGGTTCTCCCACTACGTCACCAATCAAGGGGTGCGACGCAGCCGGGTCGAGGCGGATACGGCATATTTCTACGAGAGCACGCAGATCACCGAGCTGCGCCGGGTCAAGGTCACCTTCTACGATATCAAGGGGGCCGAGAGCTCGACCCTGACGTCGCGGACCGGAACCTATCGGTGGCAGGACGGCGCGATGGAGGCCGACAGCAACGTCGTGGTGGTCTCGCCCGACGGCCGACGCCTGGCCACCGAGCGGCTCCGCTACGACAACGCGACCAACACCATCAGCACGGACCAGCCGTTCACCTTCGACGATGCGAGTCAGCACCTGAAGGGCAAGAGCTTCCGCTCCGACCCCGACTTCCGGAACGTCGTGACCGACCAGCCCAGCGGGGTGGCCGGCAAGGGCATGCTGCTGCCGGGCCAGGCCCGGGAGGACAGCCAGTGAGCCGGGCCGGGGGGCTCGCCCTCGCGCTGCTCGCCGTCCTGGCGCCGAGGCTCGCGGCCCAGGGGAGCCGGTGCACCTTCCAGATCGACAACGTGGATCGGCAAGGGAGCGTGGTGGAGACGCCCAATGGGACGAACTACTTCGCGGGCGGCAACGTGCGGCTGAGCTGCCGGGGCACCCAGATCACCATGCAGAGCGACAGCGTGGCGGCCTACGGCGGCAACATCATCCGGTTCATCGGCCACGTGAAGTATCGGGACTCCACCCTCACCATGGACGCCGACAACGGGGTCTACTACAAGGCGGGCGAGAAGTGGGAGGCTCGCGGCCACGTCACCACGGAGAACCTGCTCACGGGCTCGTCGCTCACCGGACCGTCCCTCGATTACTATCGGGTGGTGAAGGGCGTCCGCGACACCCTCGAGATGTACGCGACCGGAAGACCCAAGATCAAATACAACACCGCGGATTCGGCCGGACGTCCGGCCGAGCCGTACATCATCGTGGGCGACCGGGTCCGCTTCAAGGGCAGCGACCGCATCTACGCCGGCGGCAAGGTCACCATCGACCGGAGCGACTTCGCCGCCCGGGGCGACTCGCTCCGCCTCGATACCGGCGCGGGGAGCGACGGCACCCTGATCGGCGGGCCGCCGATCCTCCGCGGCCTCGGCCCCGACAGCTTCAGCGTGGCCGGCAACCGGATCGACCTCGAGCTCGAGCGCCGGGAGCTGACCTACCTGCTGGCCCGGGGCAACGGTCACGCGGTGAGCCGGGACTGGGACCTGGTCGCCGACACGATCGGCCTCGACGTGAACAACCGGAAGCTGGAGCAGACCCTGGCCTGGGGAAAGAAGAGCCGGCCCGTGGCCACCTCCCCGGCGTATGCGATGAAGGCCGACTCCCTCGCGCTCGACACGCCCGCGCAGCGGCTTACCGAGGTCCGGGGCTTCGGCTCGGCGTGGCTGGGCGGCACCGTCAACCAGGCCATCAAGGACCGGGACTGGATGCGGGGCGACACCATCGTGGCGCACTTCACCCCGGTGGATTCGGCCGGCAAGACCCGCAGCCGCCTGGCCCGGATCGACGCCCGGCACGGCGCGCAGTCGTACCACATCGACGCCAACGCCAAGCTGCCGACCCGGCCGTCCATCAACTACGCGCGGGGCGATGCGATCACCGTGACCATGCGCAACGGCGACAGCACCGGCGTCGATCGGGTCGACGTGCGGGGCAAGGTGGACGGGGTGCAGCTCGAGGCCGCCCCCGACAGCACGCCCCCGGCCGACAGCACCCGCAGAGGCACGCCAGGCCCATGAGCCCGGCCGAATGGATTCGCGCCCTCGGCGATCGCGACCCCTCGGTGCCCATCGCGCTGGCGGCGATCGCGCGCGCCGCCGGCTCGTCGGACCTGGTGGAGTTCAGCGACCTGGTGATGGGCTACCGCGAAGCCCACATCGCGGTGTATCGCGCGCTGCCGGGCCATCGCCCCCTCCCGGGCCCAGGGCAGAGCGAGATCACCGGCGACGAGGTGCGCAGCCACCTGACCGGTTCGGTGCTCCCGCGGTTGGCGACCGAAGGGTGGATCCTGGACCCCCCCGACGGCGAGTGGACCCAGGTGCGCCCGCGGGTGCCGTGGTGGGGCCAGACCTCGGAGGCGCGCCAGGAGGTCTACGCGGAGCTGCTCGCCGCGGCCACCCGCGCGGTCCAGCGGGCCCACTCGCTGACGCCGCAGAAGGCCTCCGCCAGCGTGCTCGAGGGGAACGACCTGAGCAAGAGCTTCAAGGGCCGCCGGGTGGTGGACCGGGTGACGGTGCGGGTGCAGCAGGGCGAGATCGTCGGGCTCCTCGGTCCCAATGGGGCGGGGAAGACCACGACCTTCTACCTTATTACCGGGCTCATTCGTCCGGACACCGGGCGGGTACTGCTCGACGGCCTCGATCTCACCCGCGCGCCCATGTACCGACGCGCGCGGTCGGGAATCGGGTACCTGGCCCAGGAGCCCTCGATCTTCCGGAAAATGACGGTCGAGGAAAATATTCTGGCTATCCTCGAGACCCGTCACCTGGGCCGCGAGGAGCGGCACCGGCAGCTCGACCACATGCTGGACGAGCTCTCGATCAAGCACCTCAGGAAGAACAAGGCCTATTCCCTGAGCGGCGGGGAGCGCCGACGGCTCGAGATCACCCGGGCGCTGGTCACCGAGCCCAAGTTCATGCTGCTGGACGAGCCGTTCGCCGGCGTGGATCCGATCGCGGTGCACGACATTCAGACCATCGTGGCGGGGCTCCGGCACCGCGGCATCGGCGTCCTGATCACCGATCACAACGTGGAGCAGACCCTGGATATCGTCGATCGGGCCTACATCATGTTCGAAGGGAAGGTGCAGGCCAGCGGCAGCGTGCGTGACCTGGTCTACGACGACCGCGTCGCGCAGCTGTACCTGGGACCCACCCTGACCGCGCGCCTCCGGGCGCGCCTCGAGGCGGTGGCATGAGAACCGGTCTTTCCCAGCACACCAGCATGCGGCAGGAGCTCCGGGTCAATCCCCGGCTCTACCAGGCCATGGACATGCTGTACATGCCCATGATGGACCTGCAGCAGCACCTCAAGCAGGAGCTGCTCGCCAACCCCTTCCTGGAGCTGCTCGAGCCGGAGGAGGAGACCCCGGAGCAGAAGGACTCGGAGCAGGAAAAGGAGCAGAAGGAGAAGGAAGAGGAGATGGATTGGGAGGAGATCCTCCTCAACGGCTTCGAGGTCGGCGGCACCCGGGAGCAGTACGAGCAGCTGGAGTACACGGAGCCGGTCACGGTCGAGACCAAGGACCTGATCGACCACCTGCGGGAACAGCTCCAGATGATGACGCTGAGTCCGCGCCAGCTCCTGCTGGCCGAAGAGTTCCTCGGCAACATCAACGAAGAGGGTTACCTGGCGGCCTCGCTGGAGGAGATCCAGGGCTCGGTCAACCAGCTGGTCGAGGGCCACTTCTCCGCTGAGGGCGAAGGCGAGGCGGAGGCGGCGGCCGAGGGCGAGGACGAGCCGCCGGTCCCGGCCCTCCCGGCCGACGCGCCGCTCTACACCACGGCCGAGGTGGAGGAGATGCTCGCGGTGATCCAGAAGCTGGACCCGCCGGGCGTCGGAGCCCGCGACCTGCGGGAGTGCCTCCTCATCCAGCTCCGGGAGCAGAAGGACACCGAGTCGCTCACCTTCCGCCTGGTGGACGAGGCCTTCCCCGACCTCATCGCCCACCGGTGGAACGACTTGGCCAAGCGGTTCGGGGTCGAGCCGGCGGGGGTGCAGGGCGCGGCCGACGGGCTGGCCCGGCTCGATCCCAAGCCCGGCCTCAAGTACGCCAACCAGCACGACGGCTACATCATTCCCGACCTGATCGTGGAGAAGATCGCCAACCGCTACCAGGTCTTCCTCAACGACACCGGGATGCCGCGCCTCCGGCTCAGCCGGTCGTACCAGGAGATCGCCCGCGACAAGAAGAAGATGACCCCGGAGAACCGCGAGTTCATCGCCTCCAAGATGAACAGCGCCAACTGGATGATTCAGGCGATCGAGCAGCGCCGGCAGACCATGCTCAAGGTCATGAACTTCATCGTGGACCGGCAGCGGGACTTCTTCGAGAAGGGCATCGAGTACCTCAAGCCGCTCACCCTGCGCGAAGTGGCCGAAGTGATCAACATGCACGAGTCCACGGTGAGCCGGGTGACCAACGAGAAGTACGTGCAGACCCCACGCGGCGTGCTGCCGCTCAAGTTCTTCTTCAGCAGCGCCCTGGCGACCGCCAGCGGGGAGGAGGCCAGCGCGCGCTCGATCCGGGCCAAGCTGCAGAAGATGGTGGGCGAAGAGGACAGCGCGAAGCCGCTCACCGACCAGCAGATCGTGCACCTGTTCCAGGAGCAGGGGATCCAGATCGCCCGCCGCACCGTCGCCAAGTACCGCGACCAGCTGGGCATCTTGCCGGCCCGGATGCGGAAGCGGGTATGACCCTCCCCGCCGAGGCGCTGGACGTCAGCGTCCTCGTCCCGGCGAAGGACGAAGCGCCCAACCTGCCCGAGTTCGTCCGCCAGTGCGACGAGGCGCTGCGGCCGGCGGGCTTCAGCTTCGAAGTGATCGTGGTGGACGACGGCTCGCGCGACGAGAGCGCGCGGGTCCTCCGCGAGCTCAGCCGCCAGTATCCCTTCCTCCGGCTCGTCACCCACCGCCGCCAGCGCGGCATCGCCGACGCGCTCCGGTCCGCCGGCGAGGTGGCCCGGGGCGACATCTTCGTCTTCTACCCGGCCGATCTGCAGTACCGCCCCGCCGACATTCCCGGCCTGGTGGCGCCCATTCTCGCCGGCCGGGCCGACATCGTCACCGGCACCAAACAGGGCAAGTACGAGAAGGCCTTCGTGAGCTCGGTCTACAACACCCTCTGCCGCTGGCTCTTCGGCGTCCGGGTCACCGACCTCAACTCGGTCAAGGCGTACCGGCGCGAAGTGATGCTCAACGTGCCGATGCGTCCCGACTGGCACCGCTACATGGTGGTCATCGCGGCCGCCGACGGATTCCGCCTCGACTCGCTCCCGGTGCCGCTGTATCCGCGGCAGGCCGGGGTCTCCAAGTTCGGCTGGAAACGGATTCCGGTGGGCGTGCTGGACCTCGTCTCGGTCTGGTTCCAGCTCCGCTTCGGGCGGAAGCCGATGCTCTTCTTCGGGATCGCCGGCGCGGCGCTCTTCATCGTCGGCTTTCTCGCCGGGGTCATCGCGCTCGTCCTCCGGTTCGGCTACGGGATCGGCTTCCGCCCGCTGCTCAACCTGGTCGAGGTGATGGTCATCAGCGGCATCGTGCTCTTCGGCTTCGGGCTCATGGGCGAGCTGATCGCGGGGATGCAGGAGGAGCTTCGGGAGGTGGCCCGCGGCCTGTCCCGGCTCGAGAAGCCCGACGTGCGGGACTGATCGGTGCGGGTGGTCTTTCTCACCCACAACTTTCCCCGCTTCACCGGCGACCTGTCGGGCGGATTCCTCGCCACCCTCGCGGCGGCGCTGGTGCGCCGCGGCATCGAGGTCCGGGTGGTCGCGCCCAGCGACGCCGGCAAGGGAGGCGAGGACCAGATCGACGGCGTCCCGGTGCGCCGGGTGCGCTACGCCTCGGCCCGGGCCGAAACCCTCGCCTATCGGGGCACCATGCAGTCCGCCCTCGCCGGTCCCCGCGGACTCGGCGCGCTGGCCGGACTCTGGCGCGCGCTCCGCCGCTCCGCCCGCGAAGA
>DATCWW010000481.1:0-6644 GCA_036566145.1 Gemmatimonadales bacterium | reverse complement strand
TGCTCGGGGTGGACCTGCCGCTCCGCACCCGGGCCGGCCTCGTCGAGCGGCTGACCGACGAGGGGCGCGCCGGGCAGCTCGGACTGCCCCGGGTGGCCGACGAGCTCTACCGGAGCGCGCGCCGGCTGCGCGTGTTCGTCGCCCGCCCGATCACCACGCCGCTCGAGCGCCATCTCTTCGAGCTGATCACGCTGCCGGGCCCGGAAGTGGAGCGACGGGTCGGCGCGCTGTCTTCGCACTGAAAGGAATTCGCGATGATCTCCCGCCGCTCGTTTCTCGGCCAGACCGCCGGCTTCACGTTCCTCCTTGCCGGCGGACGGCGCGTGTGGGCGCTGCCCCCGGCGGCCGAGACGATCACAGTCTTCAAGAGCCGCACCTGCGGGTGCTGCGCCGATTGGGTGGATTACCTCAAGGCCGAGGGCTTCGCCACCGTGGTGCACGACGAGGAAGAGATGGACATGGTAAAGGACAACCTCGGCGTCCCGGCCAAGGTCCGCTCCTGCCACACCGGACAGGTGGGGAAGTACCTGGTGGAGGGGCACGTCCCGGCGGAGGACATCCGCCGGATGCTCAAGGAGAAGCCGGCGATCGCCGGGCTCGCGGCGCCCGGCATGCCGGCGAGCGCGCCGGGCATGGCGCAGCCGGGCGCGCCGCACCAGCCCTACGAAGTCCTCTCTTTCCAGCGCGACGGAGCGACCGAGGTGTTCGCTCGCCGCTAGCGCCGGCCCCGCCGGACCATCGCGCCGGCCGCGGCGAGGCACCGCCCGCGTTGTGCGCGACCTCACACACTCAGAATTGGATCCGGCGATGGCGGACGTGGTGAGCTGGCGGCCGGAGTACCGCGCGGACTTCGAGCGGCTGAACCGGGAGTGGATCGAGGCCTACTTCGCCGTCGAGCCGAGCGATCTGGCCGTTTTCCGCGATCCGGAGGAAGCCATCGTGCGGCCGGGTGGCGAGATCTTCTTCGTGGTGGACGACGAGGGCGTGCGCGGGGTCTGTGCGCTGCTGCCGCACGCGTCCGGGGTGCTCGAGCTGGCCAAGATGGCGGTGAGCCCCGCGGCTCAGGGGCGAGGGTACGGCGAGCTGCTGATGCGGGCGGCGATCGCGCACGCCCGCGGGCGCGGGGTGCGGAAGCTGATGCTGGTCTCGAATACCCGGTTGGCGCCGGCGATCGGGCTCTACCGCAAGTGCGGGTTCCGCGAGGTGCCGATGGAGTCCGGGATCGAGTACGCGCGGGCCGACATCCAGATGGAGCTGGACCTCACAGCCCCGGGGTCGGCGTAGTCGGGCTGCCGGCCACGGCCGCGGGGAGCTGGTGCTCGCCGGTGTTGCTGTCCACCGATTCGATTCGCACCACGATGGCCGTGATGTTGTCCAGCCCGCCGCGCCGGTTCGCCTCGGTGATCATCCGGTCTACCCAGTACTGCGGGCCGCCCTCGGTGGAGAGGATGCGGTTGAGGTGCTCGTCCTCCAGCATCCCGGTGAGGCCGTCGGAGGCGAGCAGCAGGACGTCGCCCTTTTCCAGGCCGCCGAAGTAGATGTCGGGCACGACGTCGCCACTGGCCCCGACACAGCGGGTGATCACGTTGCTGTAGGGGTGGACGCGGGCCTGGTCCGGGGTGAGCAGTCCGGCGTCCACCTGCTCCTGGACGTACGAGTGGTCCTTGGTGAGCTGCATCAGGCGGCCTTCCCGCAGCAGGTACGCCCGGCTGTCTCCCACCTGCCCGATCAGGTAGCGCCTTGGCATCAGCACCAGCACCGTGGCGGTGGTGCCCATCCCGCGCTTGTCATGCTCCGAGAGGGTGCGCTCGAAGATGGCGTCGTTGGCCGAGCGGATCGCCTCGCGGATCCGGTCGCTCACCTCCGCGTCCGAGAGGCCCCGCACCGACCCGATCTCGGACGATGTGATCCGGACGGCCATCTCGCTCGCCACTTCCCCGGCGGCGTGCCCGCCCATGCCGTCCGCCACGATGAAGACTCCGCGGTCGGAGAGCATCAGGTAGTTGTCTTCGTTGCCCGAGCGGACGATGCCGACGTCGGTTCGAGCGGCACAGGTGAAGCGCACGTGGCCCCGTCAGGAGGTCAGGAGAAAGTAGGCGACCACCAGTCCGAGCAGGACCAGCAGGGCAACGAGCCACGCCGGCGGCCCACTTGGCTTGGGCGCGGAAGCGCGGATGGGACGACGGAGCGGCCGGGGCTCGGCGGGGTGGGCCTCCTCGGCCTCCGGCGGCCGGGCCGACTCGGCTTCCACCCGCTCCAGCACCTGCGTGCCGCTCACGAGCGGAACGGCAACATCGTCGTGCGGCTCGAACAGCACCGCCACGTCGCCGAACCGGATGGTGGTGCCCGGCGCGAGCGGCGTCTCGCCCGCCACCGGCTCGCCCTCGACGTAGGTGCCGTTGGTGCTGCCGAGGTCGCTGATGACCCAGAGACCGTCCCGCCGCTGCAGCTTGGCGTGGGTGGTGCTGACGCTGGGCTCGGCCAGGACGATGTCGTTGAAGTCCGCCCGGCCGACGTTCACCACCGGCGTGCGGATGGGCATGCGGCGGCCTCGCAGCGAGCCGGTGCGGACCAGGATCGACGCGATCGGCACCACCGTCGGCTGGACCGGGGTCGGCGTCTCGCTCTCCTTGAGCGCCTCCGAGGGGAGTCCGATCAGGGTGTCCGACAGCCGGTTGCCGGCGCCCGTGGGCGGCCGGATGGGCTCGGCCGGCGCCACCCGGGGCGGCATCGGCGCTTGCGCCGGGGCCGCATCCGCGTAGAAGCGGAACTCGTCGTGGCCGATGCGGATCACGTCGGCCCGCGCCAGGCGGTGACTCCGGCCCACCCGCTGACCGTTGACGTAGGTCCCGTTCACGCTCAGGTCCATCAGCACGTAGCCATCGGCGGTGGTCGTGATCTCGGCGTGGCGGCGGGACACCTCGTTCCCGCTCACCACCACGTCGGCCGACGCGTCGCGGCCGAAGACCAGGGTCCCGCTCTCGATGCCGTACTCGCGGCCATCGGTGAGGCAGACGAGCCGGCCGCCGGATGCGGCGGCCGCGGGCTTGGCAACGTTCCTCGGGATCAGGTCGGAGAAGGCGCCGGAGTCGAAGAGCTGGGTGCTCCCGGCACGGTTCGGATCCACCGCCAAAATCTCGTGCCCGGCGATCTGGATCTTGTCGCCGTGCAGGACGGGGGTCGGATCGGTCCCCAGCCGTACGCCGTTGATGAGGAGGTCCGCCCCGGGCTCGGCCGGGCGGATAGCCGCGGTCCCCTCCGAGGTGGCCTGCACCACCGCATGGCGGGGGCGCACGCCTTCGCCGGATAAAAGGATGGCTGCGCCCGGCGCTGACCCGATGACGGTCTCGCCGGCGGCCACCGGGTAACGCTTGCCCGCCACTTCTAGCTGCATCATTGCTCGTATCTCACGCAATCAAAGCGATTTGCCGACAAACGTACGCCCTGCTCCGTAACCACGCAAGCGTAATAGTGTTACGCAATTTTGCGGATTTCCTGGCCACGCAGCTGGAGCTGGTAGAGTCGCTGGTAGAGGCCGCCGGCCGCCAACAGGTCCCGATGGCTGCCGCGCTCGCGGATCTCGCCGTGGTGCATCACCAGGATCTCGTCGGCGTGAAGGATCGTGCTGAGACGATGCGCCACCACCAGACTGGTGCGGCCTGCCATCAGCTCCGCGATGGCGGCCTGGATCTGCGCCTCCGCCTCGGCGTCCACCGAGCTGGTGGCTTCGTCGAGGACGAGGATCGCAGGATCGAGCGCCAGGGCCCGGGCAAAGCTGAGGAGCTGGCGCTCGCCTACGCTCAGATTCCGGCCCCGCTCGCCGAGGCGGTGGGCATACGTCTGGGGCAGCCGCTCGATGAATCGGTCCGCCCCCACGCGCCGCGCGGCCTCGTGCGCCTGGTCCGCCGTGATGGGCGCGTCGAGGGTGAGGTTGTGGAGAATGTCGCCGGTGAACAGGAAGAGGTCCTGCTGCACGAAGCCGATCAGCGAGCGCAGAGCCGCCGTCGGCAGCTCCCGGATGTCCACCCCGTCCACGGTTATGCGGCCCCGCTCCGGGTCGTAGAACCGGAGCAGCAGGCTCACGATCGTGGTCTTCCCCGCTCCCGTGTGTCCCACCAGGGCGATGGTGCGCCCGGGAGACGCGGTGAAGGTGATGTCCCGCAGCACCCACGGTCCTTCGGGCGAGTACCGGAACCAGACCCCTTCGAAGCGCACCTCGCCGCGCACCGGCCGGGCCAGCTGCCGGGGCGTGGCGGGCTCCCGCACCGTGACCGGCTCGTCCAGCAGGGCGAACACCCGTTCGGACGAGGCCATGGCGCTCTGCAGCAGGTTCACCTTTTCCGAGAGATCCTGCAGCGGCTGGAAGAACCGTCGGGTGTACTGGATGAACGCCGCGAGCACGCCCACCGTGAGCGTTCCGTCGAGCACCCGGAGCCCGCCGTACCAGAGGAGCAGCGCCATGGCGATGGAGGTCAGCAGCTCCACCATCGGAAAGAAGACGGCGTACACCGTGATCGACCGCAGGTGCGCCGCCAGGTGATCGCGGTTGAGCTCGGCGAACCGCCCGGCCGACGCGTCTTCCCGGCCGAACAGCTGCACCACCCGCATCCCGGTGAGTCGCTCCTGCAGATAGGCGTTGAGCCGGGCCAGGCGAAGCCGGATGTCCCGGAATGCCTCGCGCACCCGGCGGCGGAACACCGCCGCGGTGAGCCACACCAGCGGGATGACGGCGAAGGTCACCAGCGCGAGCCGCCAGTCGATGGCCAGCATCATGCCCATGATGGCGAGGAGCGTGAAGAGGTCGCCGAAGAGGGTCACGACCCCGGAGGAGAAGAGCTCGTTCAGCGTCTCCACGTCCGACGTGACCCGGGTCATCAGCCGTCCCACCGGATTGCGGTCGAAGAAGGCGATGCTGAGCCGCTGGAGCTGGGCGAAGATCTCCATCCGGAGGTCGTACATCACGCGCTGGCCCACCAGCGTGGTGAGCAGGGTGCCCCCGTACTCGACCACGAACTCGGCCAGGAGCGTCCCCAGGTAGAGCCCGGCCAGCAGCGTCAGGAGCCCGCGATCGGCATGGGGGATGGCCACGTCCAGCGCGTGCTCGGTCAGGCGCGGCCCGATCAGGGCCAGCCCCGACTGGGTGAGCAGCAGGAGCACCGCCGCGAGCGTGTGCCCGCGGTAGGGACGGAGGTACCCCAGCAGCCGCCGCAGGATCCTGGCGTCGTAGCCCGGCGCGCCGGTTTCCAGCTCTTCGCTCATGCCCCCGCCCCCGCGCCGGCCCGTTCCGGCTCGCCGAGCGTGTCCTGGTCGATCGACTTGAGCCCGTGGCGGACCCACCCCGAGAACACCAGGAACCCGAAGGCGAGGGTCCAGTAGGTGAGGGTGAGACGCCAGAGCAGGATGTAGATCGGCGTCAGCTCCCGCGGCACGTAGGAGGACATGACTGCGGCGGACAACACCTCGCCGATCCCCGAGGCCCCCGGCGTGGGGGCGAAATAGAGCAGGAACATCACCAGCGTCTGCAGCAGCAGGATGTCGACGAAGTTGGCCTGGATGCCGAGGGCCCTGATCGCCACGTATCCCGCCAGCAGCTTGTTGGCGTGGGACGGCGCGCTCAGCAGCGTGCTCCAGAAGAGGGCCAGCCACCCCCCTGGGCTGTTGAACGCCACCACGCTCTCGTGCAGCTCGTCGATGCCCTGCTGCACTCGCTCCAGCCGCTCTGCCGCCCGCCTGCTCCGCCGGCCGAGCGCCTCCGCGGCCCGGTGGATCAGGTCGCGCACCATGCGGGGAAAGAAGATGACGATCGCCATCAGGACGCCGATGCCGGCGACGATCGTCAGGCTGCCCTTGAACAGGTCGAGCAGCGACAGCCCGAGGACGTTGCCCCGCTGGCCGAGCGACTTGCCGGCCCCGAACATCACGGCCAGCGGCCCGGCGAGGGCGAAGAAGAGCACCGTCGAGACGAAGCTCATGAACGTCGCGGCGATCCCCACCGGGAGCGGGATGCCGTAGCGCCGGAGGGTGTACATCGTCATCGGGCCGGCGCCCGAGTTGAGCGGCGTGATGAACCCCGCCCACGCGCCCATGCCTCCGGCCAGGATCGAGCCCTTGAGCGAGGGCCGAGGGAGCACGTGGCGGGCGCAGATCCACAGCCGAAGTCCCCCGCCGATCCAGTCGAGCGAGGCCAGCGCTATCCCCGCCGCGACCCAGCCCAGGTGGACGTGGGTGAGCCCCTTGAGGAACGCCGGCAAGTTGTTGCCGTAGAGCAGTGTGATGCCGAAGCCCACCATCGAGGCGAGCACCGAGATCTCGAAGCCGCGGAGGAGGAACTTCGGGGTGAGAAGGCGGGACATGAGGGGGGAAAGGTAGGTGGACGGGCGGACGGGCGGGAGCGTGGAGGCGCAGGGGCGCAGGGGCGCAGGGACGCAGGGGCGCAGGGGCGCAGAGGCGCAGGGGTGCGGAGGCGCAGAGCTTCCCGCAGAGAAATAGGCCCCGGAATTCTCGGAAGGCCTCCCGCAGCCCGCGGAGCCCTGCGTCCCTGCGCCTCTGCGCCCCTGCGTCCCTGCGTCCCTGCGCCTCTGCGCCCCTGCGTCCCTGCGCCCCTGCGCCTCCACGCTCCCGCCCGTCCGCCCGTCCACCTACCT
>DATCWW010000054.1:0-10103 GCA_036566145.1 Gemmatimonadales bacterium | reverse complement strand
GCGCGAGTGGTGACGGAGAGTCCCCGGCCGCTGGTGCCGCAGCGGCACACCATCCCGGCGCACGTCGAGGCGGCGGTGCTGACCGCCCTGGAGAAGCTGCCGGCCGACCGGTTCGCCAGCGCGGCGGAGTTCGCGGAGGCGCTGACGGACAAGACGTATCGGTCGACGGTCGTGACGGGGCAGGTAGCCGCGGCGGGCACGCTGGGCGCAGGGGCGCGGGAGCGCAGGGGCGCAGGGGTTTATCTGCTGGCGGGAGCGCTGGTGCTGGCGACCGGCGCGGCGCTCTGGGGCTGGCTCCGGCCCGGACCGGCACCGGTGGTGAACCGCTACAGCCTCTTCCTGCGGTCCAGCGAAGCACTGCAGCCGAGCGTCAACGGCAGCATCAACGTCGCCATGTCAGCGGACGGGAAGCGGGTGGCGTACGTCGGTCCGGGCGAGGGCGGCGGGCGAATCTGGCTGCGGGAGCACGACAAGCTCCGCCCGGTGCCGATCGGCGGCACCGAAGGAGGCACCAGCCCCTTCTTCTCTCCCGACGGGCGCTCGCTCGGCTTCCTCGTCGGCGGCAGGACGGTCCGGGTGATCTCTCTGGGCGGCGGTCCGGCCATCACCCTCAGCGACAGCATCAACTCGTCCGGCGGCGACTGGGGCTCAGACGGCTACGTCTACATCGAGGTTGACTCGGGGCTCGCCCGGATCCGGGCCACGGGAGGCTCCCCAGAGCCGGTGTACCGGATGGCGACGGGAAAGAAGGAGATCGGCACCGAGTTCCCCAACGTGCTGCCCGGCGCCAAGGCCGTGATCTTCCGGCTGCGTCACGCCGGCCAGGCGCCCGCCGACTACGACATCATGGCGATGAAGCTCCCCGGCGGTGAGGCCCATCCGCTCATGCACGGGCTCTACGCCAGGTACGCCGCGCCGGGGCAGCTCCTCGTGGTCACCGGCGACGGCAAGCTTCTCGCCGTTCCCTTCGATCCCGACAAGCTGGCCTTCACCGGGCCCCCGGTGGCCATGCTGGAGGGGATGCGGACCGGCGGGTTCGAGTCCAACCTGGCCACCTCGGCCGAAGGGACGCTGGTCTACGTCTCGGGCGGGTCGGCCGGGCTGGAGCGGGCCTTCTGGGTCGGCCGCGATGGAGCGGCGACGCCGGTGGACTCGGCCTGGGATCCCCAGGGGATACTCAACTCGGTGTCGCTGTCACCCGATGGCAAGGCGCTCGCCGTCGGCCTGGTCCGGGGCGCCGCCGAGGACATCTGGGTCAAGCAGCTCCCCGCCGGAACGTTCTCCCGGGTGACGTTCGGCGACAGCATTCACAACCGGGTGAGCTGGGCGGCCGACGGACGCTCGGTGCTGTACCTGGTCGGGTCGCAGAGCAGCGGGGTCCCCGCGGTCACCCGGGCCGACGGCACCGGCACGCCCCGGATCCTCTATCGCGGCCCGATGGGGTTTGGCCAGGCGGTAGCGTCCCGCGACGGCCGGTGGCTCCTGCTTCGCCGGGTGGTGAGCGAGGCCGGGAACGGAGACATCTACGCACTCCCGGCGGGCGACTCGACGCTCACCCCGCTGCTCACCACGCCCGCTCGGGAAGTCGGTCCCACGCTCTCTCCCGACGGCAAGTGGCTGGCCTACGTTTCCACCGAATCGGGGAAGCCCGAGGTCTACGTGCGGCCGTTCCCCGACGTCGGCTCGGCCAAGTGGCAGGTCTCGCTCAGCGGCGGCTTCACCCCGATGTGGGCCCATAGCGGCAAGGAGCTGTTCTACCTCGACGACAGCCGCGCGCTGGTCGCCGTGACGGTCCAGCTGGGGACCACGTTCACCTTCACCGGTCAGAAGGTGCTGTTCCCGGCGGCGACGTACAGCTTCGGCGGCAGCTACCCGACCTACGATGTGGCGCCGGACGACAGCCGATTCGTCATGATCCGGAGCGTGGCGCCCTCGGCCGAGACCGAGCTCGTGCTGATCCAGAACTGGGCCGAGGAGCTGAAGACCCGGGGGCAGTAGCCTCAGCGCAGGACGGTGGTCTCATGCCGACCAACATCCTCACTCGCCTTCAAACCACTCTTGGGGACCGCTACCGCGTGGAGCGCGAGCTCGGCCGCGGTGGCATGGCGACCGTGTACCTCGCCCACGACCTGCGGCACGATCGGCCGGTCGCCCTGAAGGTGATCCATCCCGAGCTCGGGGCCGCGCTGGGCGAGCGCTTCCTTCGGGAGATCCGGGTCGCGGCCCGGCTCGCCCACCCCCACATCCTCACGGTGCACGACTCCGGCGACGCCGAGGGCCTCCTCTGGTACACCATGCCGGTGGTGGACGGGGAGAGTCTCCGCGCCCGGCTTCGGCGCGAGGGCCCGCTCCCCCTGGACGAAGCGGTCCGGATCGGCCGAAGCGTCGCGGAGGCGCTCGACTTCGCCCACGGTCAGGGGATCGTCCATCGGGATATCAAGCCGGAGAATATCCTTCTCTTCGGCAACGAGCCGATGGTCGCCGACTTCGGCATCGCCCTGGCGGTGGACGCGGCCGACCAGGAGCGCCTCACCCTGACCGGCCTGTCGTTGGGCACGCCCGCGTACATGAGCCCGGAGCAGGCGCTGGGCGACACCCGGGTGGATCGCCGCAGCGATCTCTACAGCCTCGGCTGTGTGGTGTACGAGATGCTGGCGGGGGAGCCGCCCTACACCGGACCGACGCCGCAGGCCATCGTCGCCAAGCGCCTCACCGGACCGCCCCCGCCGCTCGGCGCCGTGCGCGACGTGCCGGAGGCACTGGAGCAGGCGATTCACCGGGCCCTCGCCCGGAACCCCGCGGACCGGTTCGCCTCCGGCCAGGAGTTCTCGCGGGCGCTGGCCGATGCCGCGGTATCGCCCCGCATGACAACCCTGCCGCGACTGGAGCCCCGGGCGGCCCCGGCGAGGCGGCTCGGGCCGGCTGTCATTGCAGGGGTGGTCGTGTTGATCCTGACCCTGGGTCTCGGCTGGCTAGCGTTCGACCGCTGGCGCGGCGCCGCCCCGACGTCGGCAAGCCGGCTGGCTGTGCTTCCCTTCGCCGTACCAGCGGGACCCTTCGGCTACCTCGCCGAAGGCATGGTGGATCTCCTGAGCCGGAATCTCAACGGGGTGGGCGAGCAGGCGACAGTCGACCCCGGGCGGGTGATTTCTACCGTTGGCAGCAGCGAGAAGCGAGGGGTGCAGGACGCTGACCGCGGGTACGAGATCGCCCGACGTCTGGGCGCCGGCAGGTACATCCTGGGAAACGTGCACGCCGCCGGCGCGCAGCTGCGCATCCAGGCGCGGCTCTACCAGGAGGCCGCCGGCGAGCCGGAGCCGATCGCCCAGGCTTCGGCCGAAGGCGACAGCACCGCGCTCTTCGACCTGGTGGACCAGCTCTCGGCCCAGCTGCTGGTGAGTGGCGACCGGGGTCAGGGCGCCCGCCTGGCGCAGACCGCCTCCCTGACGACGAGCTCGCTGCCGGCCCTCAAGGCGTACCTCGACGGCGAGCGGAATCTCCGGGCCGCGCAATTCGACTCGGCGGTGGCCGGCTTTCAGGCCGCGACCGCGCTGGACAGCAGCTTCGCCCTGGCGCACTACCGTCTGGCGGTGGCGGCGGTGTGGACCGGCCGCATGGGCCTGCTGACGCCGTCGAACACCCGCGCCGTCGCCCTGGCCGACCGACTGGGCGAGCGGGACCGTGCCTTGGTGGCGGCCTTCGCCGAGATGGCGCGGGGCAAGCCGGACGAGGCGGAGCGGCGATATCGCGAGATCCTGGAGTCGTATCCGGACGACCTCGAGGCCCGGTTCCAGCTCGCCAACCTGCTCTACAGCTACAACGCGCCGCGGGGACGGCCGCCGGGTGAAGCCAGAGAGCACTACGATCGCGTCCTGCAGGTGGACCCGAAGTTCATCTGCCCGATATGACCGATGTTCGACCTCGCCGTGCGCGAGGACGACTGGGCCCGGGCCGACAGCCTGATCCGGCGGAAGTTTCCCAAAGGGCTGCCGTTCGACGTACGCGTCGTCTTCGCGGCGTTCCGCGGCGACACCGCGAGTCTGCGTGAGCTCCGCGCCGAGGGCGCGCGGACGGCTGGTGAGAAGGGCCGGAAGCGTGACCGGGCGCTCGAGGCCGGCGCGCAGCTGGCGACCTATCTCGAGGATATCGGATCGGCGGAGGCGTTCACCGGGTTCAGCGCCCAACCCTCGCTGCCGGCCAGAATCCGGGCGTCAGCCCACCTCTCCCTCGCCTCCCTCGCTACCGCGGGCGGTCGATGGAGCGCGGCGAAGCGGGAGCTGGCCTCCGCGGCGCGGCTGGGGCAGACGGACTCGGCCCTGGTCGGACGAGCGCTGACGGCGTCGCTTCCGTTCCTCGGTGTGCCGCGGGATGAAGTCCGGCAGATCCGTAGCGAGGTCGACCGCTGGACCCCGGGACAGGACGCCTCGAAGCCGCTGCCGGAGTCGATCCGCCCCCTCGCCCCTCACCTCCGGCTCTATCTCCTCGGCCTCCTGAGCAGCCGCCTGGGCGCCGCCGCCGAGGCGCTTCGGCTGGCGAGCGAGCTGGAGACACGCCCCGCCCCACCGGAGTCACGTGCCGTGGTGCGGAGCCTGGCCCGAACCGTTCGAGCGGACGTCGCCGCGGAGTCGGGCCGGACGAACGAGGGACTCACCCTGCTCGGCGACATCCGGGGCGAGGTCCCCTTCGAGCTGCTCGCGCTGCCGTTCTTCTCCGAGGAGCACGCCCGATACCTGAGGAGCCGGCTGCTGCTCCAGGCGGGAAAGGACGAGGAGGCGTTGCGGCTGGTCGAGAACGCGTTCGCGGGCACCGCTGCGGAGCTGCACTATCGGGCTCCCGCCCACCTGCTCCAAGCCGAGATTTATCAGCGGCTGGGGAACAAGGACCTGGCGGCGGACCACTACTCGCGCTTCATCGCCTTGTGGCGCGGGTGCGATCCGCCGCTGCGCCCGGTAGTGGAGGGGGCGCAGGCGCAGCTGGCCCGGATGCTGGGCGAGCCGCGGTAGGACCTACTGCTTCCGTCCCCGCAACACGATCGCGTGCGCGCCGAACGAGCCCGCCACCTTCCGGGTCTCGGCGCTGGTGCTGCCGGCGAAGTAGTCGCTCCGGCTGAGCACCTCGAGGGAGCGCAACCCGGCAGCCTCGAAACTCGCGAGGTAGCTCTCCTCCGTAGTGGCTCCGACGATGCACTCGGCCCACAGCTCGGGCCGCGAGCGGCAGGCCTCGGTCGGCAGGGATCGCACCACGATATCCGCCATCTGAAGCCACCCCCCGGCACGCAAGACCCGGCTGATCTCCCCGATGACCCGCGGCTTGTCCGGCACCAGGTTGATCACGCCATTCGTGGTGACCACGTCCACCGAGGCATCCGGCAAGGGGATCGACTCGGCGTTACCGGCGAGCAGCTCCACGTTGCCGAGGCCAGCCGCGACGATGTTCCGCCGGAGCTTCTCCAGCATCGCCCCGGTCATGTCCAGTCCGGTGACTCGCCCTTCGGGCCCGACGAGTCGCGCGGCGATGAGTGCATCGGTTCCCGAGCCTGAGCCGATGTCGAGCACGGCGTCACCGGGCCGGATGACATCAGCGGCGAAGGGATAGCCGACGCCGGCGAAGGACTCGACCGCGCTCGCGGGTAGCGGCTCCAGGGCCGGTCGGGGGTAGCCGACGAGCTCACACGCCCTTCGCCCGGTGGGAAAGTGAAACTCCCGCTCCGGGGCGACCGCCACCTCGCTGTACATCCGCTGCACGGCGTCGAAGATGACCTCTCGTTGGTTCGACAAAATGGCGACCATGGTCTTCCCTCTCTCCTAGGAACGGTCGGCCCGGTCCACTATCGACGGGCAAACGAATCGAGAATGCTGCGGATGCGAGCCTGGAATTCGGACGGGATTTCTTCCTGCCGCAATCGACCGATCTCGGTCTTGAGACGCCGCTCGAACTCGAGACGGGAATAGCAGCTTCGGCACACTTCCACGTGATGCTCGACGGCGGCCTCGGAGCCATCATGAAGCTCGCCATCGAGAAAGGCGGCAAGCAGGCGCAAGGCCTCCTCGCAGGTCATCGGCTTCTCGTCACTCATGCCGAGTCGGACCTCCTCTCCTCGCTTCCACTGCGCAGACCGGAGTCGCAGGCGTGCTCCCACAACGCTCGCTGCAGCAGCGCGCGGCCGCGCGCGAGCCGTGAGCGCACGGTCCCGATCGGGACTGCCAGCGACTCCGCAATCTCACCGTATGAAAAGCCCTGAACATCGGCCAACGCGACGACGATGCGGAACGGCTCGGGGAGGGCCTCGATGGCGCGGACGAGGTCCTCGCGGAGCAGCCGGTCCAGGAATTCCTGCTCCGGCGTGCTCCACCACAGCAGGAACGGCTGGTGCAGCCGCTCGAACAGGGAAAAGTCGTCCTCCCCTCCCAGGCTCTCGTGCGGGTGGATCGCCTCCGACCGGCGCTGAGTCAGGTACAGGTTGGTCAGAATCCTGCTGATCCACCCGCAGAACCGCTCCCGGTCCCGGAGCGTGGCCCGATGGAGCCACGCCCGGGTGACCGCCTCGGCGGCGAGGTCCTCCGCATCCTCCCGGTTCCTGGCGAGCCTCCGGGCCAGCCCGAGCAGCTCGGGCAGGGCCGCGAGGGTGGCCTCCTCGAACCAGGTCCGATCGTCAGCGGAACCTGACACGTCAGCGGGCCCGTCCTCGGGGGTCGTCAGCGGCGTTGACGTAGGTCAGACTCCAGGGCCCGTCTCCGTGGAGCTGGAGAATGGTCTCTCCTTCGGCCTCGGCGAAATGCCGGACGCCGGGGTCGAGCGCCGCGAAAGTGCCGGCCGGCAAGGTGGTCATGGCGGAGGCGTCGAACTTCTCTCCCATACCGACCTTGAATGTGCCCTTCACGACGGTGACATGCTCGGTGGACGGGTGAAAGTGGGGCGGGATGCGATAATGGTCGGGCATCCGCAACCGCATCGTGTAGGGCCCCGGCGCGGTTGGGTCGCCTTCGAGGACGGCCAGCTTGGCTCCCGGCGGCAGTACCGCGGGGGTGGGGCCCCAGGTTGCCTGCTCGGGGAGCACGACGATGGCATGGGCCTTCGCGGTAGTAGGCGCGCCCTGTGCCAAGGCGACGCTCGTCGTGAGACACAGTACTGAGGCGAACAGCATTCGCATGACGATCTCCTGGCAGCGGTGATGAAGCCGCTGAACTCGGGCTTCATATAGTACCGACGCCGGGGGCCGCGAAAGGTTCCCGGGCTCGTAGCCCTGAACGACCTCACCGCTGGTGCGGCGGATCAGGGGCGGGAGGGCACTGAACGGCGGTGGAGCATCCCCTAGGCAGCTTTGAGCCCGAATGCCGTCAACACCAGCAACAGCGCGCACGCCAGTACCACCAGCCCCGCCAAGCCCCAGTACAGCCGCATCAGGTCCCGGTACTTGGCGCGAACGACGCGCGCGGCGCTGTGGGCGATGATCACGACCTCGGCGTTGAGCTGCTCCATGCGTGCCTCGCTCCAGGCGCGCCGATAACCTTCGAGGTCATACCCGGCGATCGCCTCCCAGTAAAGGATGCCGAGCGGCCCCGGTCTCCCGCCCTCCCGGTCGCCCAGCAGCTCCGCGTAATGGAGCGGCCGCGGCCGCAGGCAGTCCACCGCGTAGAACACGAAGATGAACGTGAACACGCCGTACAAGCCGATGAAGCCGATCAGCCACGTTCGAAAGGTCGGCGGCAGCTCGCCCAGCAGATGCGAGCGCGAGATGACCAGGAATACGAACGCGTTCAGCACGCTCATAACCACCAGCGCGTAGCGGGCCCGGTGGTCCGCCAGTTCGATCACCTGGCGTCCCTGGTCCACCAGCTCGGAAAGGATCCGAAAGCGCTCGAAGCTTTCCGGCGGCCGCTCCGCGTCGCGTCGCTGCTTCAATTCGCGTCTCCGCCGCTTGCCAGCCTGCTTGTCGTGCTCGCCGGGTACCGATCGCGCGGCCGGCAGCGGCGCACCGCCCAGCACGGCCGGACGCTCGGCGGCCGACGGCTCGGCAAGGCCTGATCGAGTCGTCATGATGCCTCCCAGGATGGAGTTCACCTATGCCCAGATTGGCCCGGGGGCGATGAAACGATGATGAACCGACCTTGAAAAGCCTCTCATGCGGAGCTCTCTATCGCGAACCACCACCGGCCCAAGCGCAAGGCTTCGGTGCTCTGGCACCCGTGCCGATCGGCCGGCAGATTGGTAGACTGGCGTTGCGTCCGAGGCCAGCGGGCGCCATCCAGGCGCCCCCTGACGGCCACCTGCTGGTCGCCTTCGGCTCGGGGGCGGCAGTCCAGGAGAATGACCGCGATGGGAGGGCGGTGTGGCAGATCGAGGGAGGTCCGAGCTATATCTACCGCGCACAGCGCATCCGCTCGTTGTACCGCCCGGGTGACGGCCTGACGAGGTAGCGGTGCCCTCCAGCGGGCGGAACTATCTTCCACCTCGCGATGACCTTCTGCGTAATCGGCGCCGGTGCCGCAGGACTCTCGGCCGCCCGGCACCTCGCGGCATCCGGGATCCCGTTCGAAGTGATCGAGCGCGAGCGCGACGTTGGCGGGATCTGGGACGCGTCCCTGCCCCACAGTCCGGTCTACCAGTCAGCCCACCTGATCTCCTCCAAGCCCCTCACCCAGTTCCCCGACTGCTACCCTGGCAGGTCCCACAGGAGACCAGCAGATTGGTAGGCTGGCGTTCCGCTCGAGGCCAGCGTGGCCGAACCAGCGTCCTTCCGGTATACCGTCCTTCTCCTCATCGTCTGGGCCTCGTCTCCCCTCGCCGCCCAGGGTTCCCGCGGTGCGGCCGTCGGCGGCCGGGTGTTCGGCCGCGACAGCGGCCCTATCGAGCAGGCCACCGTCCGCATCGTCAACCATTCGAACGGCGAGCGCTGGGAGACCGCGACCAACGCCCGCGGCATCTACGTCATCGAGTACCTGTCGGTCGGAGGACCATACCGGATCGAGGCCCGCGCGGTGGGTTACCGGCCGGCGGCGCGCGACTCTATCCTCCTCGCCCTGGGACAGCGGCTGACTCTCGACTTCGATTTGGTCCCCGCCGCCCTGGAGCTGGAGGAGGTGACGGTCGTGGCCGAGGTCGACCGGCTGGAGGGCGCCCGGACCGGGCCGACCCGGATCGTCACCGACAGCACCATCGCCCGGCTCCCCATCAGCGGCCGAGGCTATCCCGAGCTCGCCCTTCTCTCGCCTCAGGTCACCATCAGCCCCAACGGGGGCCTCTCCTTCGCCGGGACGCACGACCGGCTCAACAGCATCCAGGTCGACGGGGCGAGCAACACCGACCTCTTCGGCTCCGCCGCCTCCGGCGCGGGGACACCCGGCTGGGCCGTGGGGCTCAACAGCTTCAGCCCCGAGGCGGTGAAGGAGATCCAGGTGGTGAGCGCGCCCTTCGACGTGCGCTACGGCGGCTTCGCCGGCGGGCTGATTAACGCCGTGACCAAGTCGGGCAGCAACCGGGTCGAGGGCTCGGTGCACGGCTACGTCGAGGGGAGCGATCTTTCGGGAGGTGATGAGGAAATCGTGGGGAGCTATGCGAACGACGAGCTGGGGATCACCCTCGGCGCCCCGGTCGTGCGGAATCGACTCGCCCTCTTCGTGGACGCGTCGGTCCGGCGGCAGGTGACGCCGCAGGCCTTCCCCGCCCCGTCGGCGGAGACCGACGGTGAGGAGGTGGGGATCCCGTACGACAGCCTGGTGCGGTTCCAGGAGGCGCTGCGTAGCTACGGGGTCGAGCCGGGGAGCTTCTCTGCCGGGGCCGTCAGCGCGCCGACTCGGAATGTCTTCGGCAAGATCACGCTGCAGCTCGGGGTGAACAGCCGGCTGGAGCTGTCGCACGACTACGGCCACGGCACTCTGGAGGACGCCACCGGGCCGAGATTTCCCGACCAATACGCTCTCTCTTCCTTCGGCAGCCGGACGCCGGAGACGATCAACGCCACCCGCCTGGCCTGGACCGCCGGACTCGGCCGCGTCACCAATGAGCTGCTCCTGGCCCGGGTGGATGACCGCCGGCGCTGCGAGGCGAACGCCGACTTCTCCCAGGTACACGTCATGATCGACCAGGGTGAGATGCTGGCGGGC
>DATCWW010000039.1:0-3249 GCA_036566145.1 Gemmatimonadales bacterium | reverse complement strand
CCGGGAATCAGCCGGAAGCGCGCATTCCGCGCCGCCTTCATGGCGCCCGCCTCGTACCAGTGCGGGTTGAGCTGACGCCCGCGCCGACTCACGATCTCCTCGCCCGCCAGAATGCGGCGGACGAAGTCGCGGATCTCCGGCTCCCCGAAGTGCTCCGCCATCCAGGCGAGGTAGTCTCGGCCGTCTTCGGTCTGCAGCAACTCCCGGTAGGTGCGCCCGCGGTACTTCTTGCTGGGCACCCGGGTGTCGAGATCGAGCTGGGCCGGCTCGTAATACATCGGCTGGCGCTTGACGCCGATGACCTGGTCGAGGCGGACGTCCTGGCCGTCCGGGGAGACGGCGAAGCGCGCCGCCCGGACCTTGAAGAGCGCCTCCCGCTCTTCACCTTCGCCCAGAACCTCGTACTGCAAATCCTCTTCGCGAATCACTTGTCCCTGCGCGACCAGCGCCATGCAGCACTCGTCCACGCCGGTCTTGCTGAGACCCACCACCTCCTGGCCGCCCTCCTTGACGACGTACACCAGGTCCTGGGCCGCCACCCCCTCGAGCTCCTTGCGGAGCGCTTCCTCATCCATCCGATCCATCAGCTGGAACGGATCCCATTGCGGCGGGGTCGGGAGCACCGACTCGTTGGGATTCGTGCTTGTGTCCGACATTGCTTGGCCTCCTGCGACTGGTCCTGAGCACCGTTGCCTCGGGGCGCGGAGCGGGTCGTGATGCGGCCGCGGCGCAAATGGCGTTGGTGCGTTTAAACGTGCCTTCAATCTAATAGTCGAACGCGGCGGGTCAATACATAGTAAGTCATTGATTAACAAGACGTTACAGATGTCGATTCGGGAAATTTTCGGGGATTGGTTTTTGACGTCGACCGAAGGGGCGGGGAACGCTCTGGGAGGGGCCCAAAAACTCGAGGGGGGCCGGCCGAGCCAGCCCCCCTCAGGAGTCCGCAACCGCTGGGGGATTTCGCCTACTCATCGCGTTCATTCTTGTAGAGCCAGTACTCGGGGCCGGCGAGGTTCTCTGGCCAATCACCGAGGTGGAGATCCCCGCGCCACGCCTCTGTATCGGCGGGCTCCCAATCCGCGTCCGGCGTGTCCCAGGGGAGGTCTCCATCGCCCTCCCAGGGGCGCCCATCCTGTAGGCTCATACCTCGCTCCTTCGGTGTTCCGGGGGCACTTGCGCCACACTCTCGGAGCAAATGCCGGGCCGACTCCACGGGTTCCACCCGGGCCGACCCGCGCGGTGCGTGCTGCCCGCCCCCGGCCCCTTAACTATCGACCAGGGACGAGGGTTGGTGAGGTGCGGGGGGTCACGGGATACGAGAACGGCCGGTCACCACTCACTTGTGAACGGAAGTGCGAGCAGAATGCGGCGGCCGCGGGCGCCGCGCTCCCTACCGTCCGCCAACCCGGTGGACTACAATTCCCCTCCGCCGGAACGGGACGTGGCGCAGTCCGGTAGCGCACTGCAATGGGGTTGCAGGGGTCGCGGGTTCAAATCCCGCCGTCCCGATGACGCGAAGGCCGACCTCTCGAGGTCGGCCTTCGCGTAGGATTCATTCACCCGATCCGCTCACCGCCGAGGCCGTATGCGCCGTGCCGTGCTCGCATCCACCCTCTTGGTTCTCGCCGCCTGCCGACCCGATGCGCCCGCCGGTGGTGTGGCCGGTGGTACCGGCGGCTTCGCCGCCGAGCTGGGTGTAGACACCACCGCGCTGACCCGGATGCCGTCGGGGCTGCGGTATCAGGATGTGGCGGTCGGATCCGGTGAGGAGGCTACCGCGGGCCGCACCGCCGTCGTGCACTACACCGGCTGGCTGCCCGATGGGAAGAAGTTCGACAGCAGCCGGGACCGCGGTGAGCCCTTCTCCTTTCCGCTCGGAGCAGGGCAGGTGATCGCCGGGTGGGACCAGGGGGTGGCGGGGATGAAGGTGGGTGGTCGCCGCAAGCTGGTGATCCCGTCCGAGCTGGGCTACGGCGCTTCGGGTGCGCCGCCCGACATCCCACCCAATGCCACCCTCGTCTTCGACGTGGAGCTGCTCGGGGTCCAGTAGCCGACCCGCTCAGGGTCAGTTGTCGTCGTCCCGGTGATGCCGGCTGCCGGGCCGGACCAGACTGATGGTGCCCTGGAACGACTCCAGCGTCACCTGGGCACTCCCCGAGCCGATGGTGAAGTTGAAGCGCTTGCCCTTCCGGGTCTCGGTCAGGGTGACCGGGAAATCCGATTCGAATTCCCCGTTGAAGGTGGATACCGAGACCGCCGCGCTCGCTGCCTCCGCCACGGCGAGCGTGATGTCGCCGTTGTGGGTGGAGAGCGCATACCGGCCGCCGGAATGCAGCGGACCGTCGTACTCCAGGTCGCCGTTCACGGAGGTCGCGGTCAGCGTGGTCGCGTCGGTGCCCACGAGGTCGATGCTGCCGTTCACCGTCTCGGTCGAGATCTCCCCGGTGCTGCGGCGGACCTCCACGTCGGCGTTGACCGAGTTGGCCTCGATCCGCCCCTTCGCGCCGGTCACCGACACGCCTCCCTGGACCGATTTCACCGACACCAGGCCTTCGCCGCCCTCGGCGCTGACGTCGCCCTGCACCGTCTCCGCCGAGATCGGCCCCCGCGCGCCGGCGATGGTGATGTCGGTGTACACCCCCGAGATGTCCAGCGCCATCCAGGCGGGCACGGTGAGCTCGATGTCGGTGGACAAGGGTGGTCCGCGCCGCCCGGTGGTCCGCACGCTGAGGCTCGTGGCCGAGCGCTCGATCTCCACCCGTCCCCGCCCGTCGGGGTCGGCCACGACGCGGACCGCGTTCTTGGACCAGGTCTTCACGTCCACGTCGCCGGCAAAGAGATCGACCTCGAGCCGCTGACCTCGCTCCACCGGCACGGTCGAATCGATCTGCTGGATCAACGTCAGGGCGGCGAGCGCGGCGGGCGCCAGGGCGAACAGCACGAGAGGGTCCTTTCAGCTCGCCGCGGAGACCAGCGACGCCGCCTGCCTGAGCAGGTCGAGCTTCCGGCGCATGGTCTCGGCGAGATGGGAGTTGAGATACGCGTTGGCGGAATCCGCCGCCACGGCCCGGCGGGCCTGCTCGATCGCCTGGTCGATGACATGAAGGTTCTGCTCCAGCACCCGGACGGTCGCGGTGTCGAGGCGTCCACGGCCTTCCGCCAGCACCCGCTCCAGGTCGGCCACGGCGGCGTCGTAGCCGGGCGCCGCGCGGCGCTGCCACGAGGCCGGCGTCCCCAGCCCGCTCT
>DATCWW010000018.1:0-2448 GCA_036566145.1 Gemmatimonadales bacterium | reverse complement strand
TCGGCGCGAGTGCGGCGGGCCCGTGGACGGGCATGCTCGCGGGCATCGCGGCGGGTACCGGCCTCGCGCTCCTGTTCGCGGCGGTGGTGGTGGGCGCGCGCGGCGACCAGATCATCACCGGCACGGCGGTGACCCTGGCCGCGGTCGGACTCACCGGGATGATCTACCGCCAGGCCTACGGCACCGCGGGCGCGGGGCTCGACCTCCCGACGCTCGCGGCGCTCCCGATCCCAGGGCTCCGACGGATTCCGGTGATTGGCCCGGCCTTCTTCGACCAGCCGGCCCCGACCTATCTCGCCATCCTGGCGCTGCCGGTGGTGTGGTGGGCGCTGTTCCGCACCCGGGCCGGACTCCGGCTTCGGGCCACCGGAGAATCCGAGTCGATGGCGCGGGCGGCAGGCGTGCGCACGGGCGTGGTCCGGGCCGGGGCGACGCTGATCGGTGGGGCCTTCGCCGGACTGGCCGGCGCGACGCTGGTGCTGGCGCAGGTGGGAACGTTCGCCGAGAAGATGACGGCGGGACGGGGGTTCATCGCCATCGCCATCGTGGTGCTCGGACGGTGGCACCCCGCTGGGGTGGGTCTCGCGTCGCTCCTGTTCGGGGCCGCCACGGCGCTGCAGTTCCTCTTTCAGACCCTCGGGTGGGAGGTGCCCTACCAGCTCTTCCTGATGCTGCCCTATGCGCTCACTCTGCTTGCGCTCGCGGGGCTCGTGGGGCGGGTCCGCCCGCCGGCAGGCCTGGCGAAGGACTAGGGGTTCGGCAACACCTCGTCCACGCGGTAGTGGCCGGGAAGGCTATTCGATGCCCTGCCGTTGCTGCAACCATCGGATGTAGGCGATGACGGCGGAGACCGCCTGGTCGTCCAGTCCCGCGACCGCCGGCATGGGGCCGAAGTGCCAGTGATGGGGGACGACGCCGAGCCGGATGGCGCGGCGGAACGCCTCGTCGGCATGGTGGGAGGGGACGTAGTACCGATGGACCAGCGGCGGACCCTGTGTGGTGCCGACGCCGTGCGGCCCGTGGCAGCTCTGGCAACGCGCCTGGTACGTCCGCTCCCCATCGGCCAGCGGCGCCGGGACCGGACCGGGGTTCACGTCCTCGGGTGATCGCTCGGGACGCGCATCGCAGGCCGCAAGGAGCGCGGCCGCGAGCGTCCAGACGCGAGTCATGCCGTGCCGCCGGCCAGCTCGCGCCGGGCCCGCTCGATCACGTCGCGGACCCGGTCTCGGAGGGCCGGGACATCCTCGGGCCCGAGTCCCGCCGTGTCCACCGGCTCGAGCACCCGCACGGTCGCGCGGGAGGGATTGAATCGCCAATCATGCTTGGGGAGCGCGCTGCCGGTGCCGAACACCGCGAGCGGCAGGATCGGCACACCCGCGTCCACGGCCAGTCGGAACGCGCCGTCCTTGAAGGGGAGCATGTCGCGTGTGGGGGATCGGGTTCCCTCGGGGAAGATCATCACCGACACCCGGCGGGCCAGCGCCTCGCGGCACCGGGCCATGGCCTCGACCGCGCTGGGGCCGAACCCGCGCTTGACCGGGATGTCTCCGGCCAGGCGCATCATCCACCCCATCACCGGGATGCGGAACAGCTCGGCCTTGGAGAGCCACTTCATCTCCCAGGGGAGATGGCTGATCAACAGGATGTCGGCGAACGACTCGTGGTTGGAGACGACGACGTAGGGCTTGCGAGGATCCGCCGGCAGCGTCCCCTCGTAGCGGAAGCGCCAGAGCGGGTTCAGGGTGGCCATGACCGGCCCGATCCGCCGGAAGAGATACCCCACCGCGTAGCGGCCGGGGTCGAACGGCGCGGTCACCAGGCGAAGGAGCGCCATCAGTGGGAACCAGAGCAGGACGCAGCTGGTGAGCACCAGCCACGCCCAGATCGACGCGATCGACTGCCACAGGCGGGACATGAGCTCCGTCGCGGGATGGAGGCCGAGCCCGGGTGTGCTGGCGCACAGACGCCCGCCCCCCCGGGCGGCTAACCTTAGCGTGGGGTGGCGGGGAGCGACAGGGGGCAGAGGCAGCTTCTTCCACGAGACATCGATGCCGACGACCGCACCGTCGATCCAGCCGGACGACGGGTCGATTCTGACGCCCGACATCACGCCCGAGGCGCTAGCCCCCGAGCCCGCGCCGACCGGAACCGAGCCGAACGTGGGCAAGCTCTCCAGTCTCCTGGGCGAGCACGCCGACGCGCGGCACGTCGCTCTGGTGGGGCTCTTCGTCCTCGCGGTACTCTACACCCTCCACCTGGCGCAGGCGTTCGTCCTGCCCATCGTGCTGGCGGTGCTGCTCGACTTCATGCTGAGCCCGGTGGTCCGCGCGCTCAAGAAACGCCGCGTGCCCGAGCCGGCCGGCGCCGGCCTCGTGATCCTCGGCCTGCTCGGCATCCTGATCGCCGGCGGCTGGTACCTGGCCGAGCCGGCGGCCGAGTGGATCGCGC
>DATCWW010000016.1:0-5740 GCA_036566145.1 Gemmatimonadales bacterium | reverse complement strand
CCATCGGCATCGCCGGGATGGACCGGCTGGTGCAGCACAACGTGATCGCGGTGAGCGGCCGGGCGGTCGAGGCCGCGGGCGACGTGAACACCCTGCTCCTCGACAAGACCGGCACCATCACACTGGGCAACCGCCAGGCGGTCGAGTTTCTGCCGCTCGGCAGCGTGCCGGTGGAAGATCTCGCTGACCGGGCCCAGCTCGCCTCGCTGCCGGACGAGACTCCGGAAGGCCGGAGCATCGTGGTGCTGGCCAAGGAGCGCTTCGGGCTCCGGGGGCGCACCACGTCCGGCGAAGACGGCGGGCCGGTGATGACCTTCGTCCCGTTTTCGGCCGCGACCCGGATGAGCGGCGTCAACCTGGCCGGCCGCCAGCTCCGGAAGGGGGCCTCGGACGCGATCGGCCGCTGGGTCGCGGAGAGCGGCGGCACCATGCCGCCGGAGACCGCCCGGGTAGTCGAGTCGATCGCTCGGCAGGGGGGTACACCGCTTGTCGTGGCAGAGCGGGAAGATGGCGGATCACGGGTACTTGGCGCCATTCACCTCAAGGACATTGTGAAGGGCGGGATGAAGGAGCGCTTCGACCGCCTCCGGACGATGGGCATCCGGACCGTGATGATCACCGGCGACAACCCGCTTACCGCCGCCGCCATCGCCGCCGAGGCCGGAGTGGATGATTTCCTCGCCGAGGCCACCCCCGAGGAGAAGCTGACGCTCATCCGGAAGGAGCAGGCCGGCGGCCGGCTGGTCGCCATGACCGGCGACGGCACCAACGACGCGCCGGCGCTGGCCCAGGCCGACGTCGGGGTCGCGATGAACAGCGGCACGCAGGCGGCGCGCGAGGCCGGCAACATGGTGGACCTCGACTCCAATCCGACCAAACTGATCGAGATCGTGGAGATCGGGAAGCAGCTCCTCATGACTCGGGGCAGCCTCACCACCTTCTCCATCGCCAACGACGTGGCGAAGTACTTCGCCATCATTCCAGCGATGTTCGCCGTGACTTACCCGGCGCTCGGCGCGCTCAACATCATGCGGCTCGCCTCGCCCCAGTCGGCGATCTTGAGCAGCGTGATCTTTAACGCGCTCATCATCATCGCGCTGATTCCCCTGGCACTGCGAGGCGTGACCTACCGGCCGGCCCCGGCGGCGGTGATCCTGCGCCGCAACCTGGTCATCTACGGCCTCGGCGGCCTCGTGGTGCCCTTCGTGGGCATCAAGCTGATCGACCTCTTCCTCAACGCCGTCGGTCTGGTGTGATCATGCTCCGCAATCTGCTTCGTCCCGCGGTCGTCATGACCCTGCTGCTCTGCGTGATCACCGGCCTGATCTACCCGGGCGTGGTGACCGGCCTGGCGCAGCTCCTCTTTCCCTGGCAGGCCAACGGCTCGCTGATCGAGCGCGATGGGCACGTGGTGGGCAGCGCGCTGATCGGCCAGACATTCACCCGCCCGGAGTACTTCCATTCCCGTCCCAGCGCCGCGGGCGCCGGCTACGACGCGACCGCCTCGGGCGGCACTAACAAGGGGCCGACCGACCGCAAGCTGGCCGACACGCTGATCGCGGGGAACGTCGCCCGCGTGGTGGAGGAGGATGGGGCCGAGCGGGGGAAGATCCCGTCCGACATGGTCACCGCGTCCGCGTCGGGCCTCGACCCTCACATCTCGCCGGCCAACGCCGAGCTCCAGGTGGCGCGGGTGGCCCGGAGTCGGGGCCTGAGCGCGGACAGCGTGCGCGCCGTCCTTCGCCGCCACACCAAGGGCCGTCAGTTCGGCTTCTTGGGCGAGCCGCGGGTGAACGTGCTGCTGCTCAACCTGGCTCTGGATAGCGTGGCGCCGATCCGGCATTCATCCCCGGGCTCCGACACTACTTCCGCCACGAGGTAGGACGATGCGCACGATCTTCGCGCTGGCCGCGGCACTCGGGCTCACTGCCGGCGCCGCGGCCCAGGAGCCCGTGGATTCGGTGCCGGCGTCGGCCGACTCCGCCGCCGCGCCCCGCCGGCTGGCGATCAGCGGATTCGCGGAGGGGTCCTACGCCTACACCACCAGGGGTGACGGCGACGCGATCGTCGGACGCCTGTATGATCGCTTTCATGACGAGTTCGCCCTCAACGCGCTCGCCCTCACCTTCGAGCTGCCCTATGACCCCGGCTCGCTCAGCGCCGGCTTCCACGCCGAGCTGTTCCTCGGGCAGAACGCCGCGGTCATCAAGTCGGGCGGGTTCAGTCTGGGCGATCAGGGCGACGTCCCGCATCTCTACGTGACGCTCAACGTTCCGAGCGGCAACGGAAACGGGGTGCAATTCAAGCTCGGCCGGATCCCGACGCTCCTCGGTCTCGAGGTCATCGAGGACATCAACAATCCGAACTGGTCGGAGGGCAATCAGTTCATCTATGCCGAGAACTTCACCGGAACCGGCCTGAGCGTCGAGCGCAAGTTCAGCGACCGGGCGGACGCCCAGCTGCGGATCATCAACGGCTGGGATCAGGTGAAGGACAACAACACCCGGAAGTCGTTCATGGGCAGGGTCGGCTGGTACCCGAGCGAGGGCACCACGCTGGCGGTCGTCGGGTTCTTCGGCCCCGAGCAGACCGACGACGCCACCGCGGACCGGTACGGCGCCGAGCTGCTGGCGGGCACGCGGCTCGGGGACAAGACCACGGTATGGGTGCAGGGAGACTACGGGCGGGAACAGGCCAATGCCGCGCTGCCTGATCCGACCAGCGACGCCCAGTGGTGGGCCGCGGGCCTGTGGCTCATCCGCGACCTCATGCCGAAGGTCGCTCTCGCCCTGAGAGGCGACTACGTGGACGATCGTGATGGCGCCCGGACCAGCGGGATACTCGGGTTCCCCGCCAACACCGGCCAGCAGTTCGGGAGTGCGACGGCGACCCTCAACGTGCGGAGCTGGGAGGGCCTGCTCCTCCGACCCGAGGTTCGGTACGACAGCTCGAATCTCACCGCCTTCGACGGCGAGCAGGATCAGGTGAGCTTCGCCCTCTCGGCGGCGTACATCTTCTAACCGACATCTGCTCGCCGGGGGCCCCGGCGGCCGGTACATTCCCCGCATGGCTCACAGCCGTCCCGACCCCGACGCGCTCCTCCGCCGCGTGCAGGAGGAGGAGGCCCGGTCCCGCCGGGGGCGGCTCAAGATCTTCCTCGGCGCCTCGCCGGGCGTCGGCAAGACATTCACCATGCTCGAGGCGGCCCGCGCCCAGCGGGCCGAGGGGCTCGACGTGGCTGTGGGCGTGGTCGAAACCCACGGCCGCCAGGAAACCGCCCGTCTCCTCGACGGGCTGGAGACCATCCCCCGGAAGCCCCTGGAGTACCGCGGGACGACGCTGTTCGAGTTCGATCTCGACGCCGCGCTTGCCCGCCATCCGGCGCTCCTCCTCGTGGACGAGCTGGCCCACACCAATGCCCCCGGCTCGCGGCACGATAAACGCTGGCAGGACGTCGAGGAGCTGCTCGACGCCGGCGTCAACGTCTGGTCCACCCTCAACGTCCAGCATCTCGAGAGCCTGAACGACGTCGTCGCCGGGATCACCGGTGTGCAGGTGCGCGAGACGGTGCCCGACTCCCTGCTCGAGCGGGCCGACGACGTCGAGCTGGTGGATGTCACCCCGGACGTGCTGCAGCAGCGGCTCCGCGAAGGGAAGGTGTACGTCCCCGAGCAGGCCGGGCGCGCGATCGAGCAGTTCTTCCGGAAGGGCAATCTCATCGCGCTGCGCGAGCTCGCGCTCCGCCGCACCGCCGAGCGGGTGGACGCGCAGATGCGCGGCTACATGGCCGAGCGCGGGATCCGCGACACCTGGGCGGCGGCCGAGCGGCTCCTGGTCTGCATCGGCCCGAGCCCCACGGCAGTGCGGCTGGTGCGCGCCACCCGCCGAATGGCGGAACGGCTCCACGCCGACTGGATCGCGGTCCACGTCGAGACCCCGCGCGACCAGCGCCTGAGTCGTGAGGAGCGGGAAGACATCCTCCGCGCGCTGGAGCTGGCCGAGCAACTCGGCGCCCGGACGGTGAGCCTGAGCGGCCAGAGCGTAGCCGACGAGCTCCTGGCCTACGCCCAGGCCCACAACGTGAACCGCATGGTGGTGGGCAAGCCGGAGCGGCCGAGCTGGCAGGACCGGCTCCGGGGCTCGCTGCTCGACGCGCTGGTCCGACGGAGCGGGGCGATCGAGGTGCTCGCCATCACCGGCGAGGAGGAGGAGCCGCAGCCCCGCCCGGTCTTCGTCGGAGAAGCGGGGGAGTGGCGCGAGTATCTCCGGGCCGCCGCGATCCTCCTGGTGCCGACCGCGCTCGGGCTGCTGCTCCGCCGGCTCGGGGCCACGGTGGCGGTGATCGACGCGGCGATGCTCTATCTCCTGGCTGTCGTGGTCGCGGCGGCGCGTTACCGGCGCGGCCCGGCCGTGCTCGCGGCGGTCCTGGGCATCGCGTCGTTCGACTTCTTCTTCGTGCACCCGTACTACACCTTCTCGGTGTCCGACATACGCTACGTGCTCACGTTCGGGGTGATGCTGCTCGTGGCGCTGGTGCTCGGCGGACTCACCGGCCGGATCCGGAGCCAGGCCGAGGCTTCGCGCGAGCGGGAGCAACGCACCGCGGCGCTCTACGCTCTGAGCCGCGATCTCGGGCTGGTGCAGGAGCGGAGCGAGGCGGTTGCCGCCCTGCTCCGGAGCGTGCGGGACACGTTCGCGGTCAAGGCCGCCGTGCTACTCCCGGCCGACGGCGGTCGCGTGGAGCCGGCGGCGCCAGCCCCCTATCCGATCGACGAGCGCGAGCGAGCTGTGGCGCAGTGGGCCTTCGACCATGCCCAGGCGGCGGGGCAGGGGACCCGCACCCTGCCCGCCGCCGCGGCGATGTACGTGCCGATCGCCGCCGGCGAGCAGGTAGTGGGCGTGCTCGGACTCTCGGCCGACGAGGCGACCTTCTTTCGCGATCCGGCTCGCCGCCGCCTGGTCGAGGCGCTTTCGGCCCAGGGGGCTGCGGCGCTGGAGCGGCTCGCGCTGACCGAGCGGAGCCGGAAGACCTCCGTGGAGTTCGAGGCCGAGCGGCTCCGGACGGCGCTGCTGAGCTCGCTGTCGCACGACATGCGCACCCCGCTCGCCTCCATCGAGGGCGCGGCGAGTACCATGCTCGAGGGCCCGCCGGCCCCCGACCCGCGGGTCCGCGACCTGGCCGGGACGATCGTCCAGGAGTCCCGCCGCATGGGGCGGCTGGTCGCCAACCTGCTCGACATGATCCGGGTGGAAAGCGGCGACTTGCAGGTGCAGAAGGAGTGGCAGCTGCTCTCCGACGTGGTCGGGGTGGCGCTGCTCCGAACCGAGGATCAGCTCCGCGAGCACCCCCTCACCACCCGGCTCCCGACCGATCTCCCGCTGGTACCAGTGGACGAGATCCTCCTGGAGCAGGTGTTCGTCAACCTGCTGGAGAACGCGGCGCGCCACACTCCCGCCGGCACCCCGATCGAGATCGGCGCCGTGGCGCAGCCGGGCGAGGTGGTGGTGACCCTGGCCGACCGGGGGCCGGGGATTCCGCCGGGCGAGGAGGAGCGGATCTTCGAGAAGTTCCACCGGTTGGGGAGCTCGCCGGGGCGCGGTGTGGGCCTGGGGCTCACCATCTGCCGCGGGATCGTGACGGCACACGGCGGACGGATCTGGGCCGAGGCCCGGCCGGGTGGCGGTGCCCTCTTCCGCTTCACCATTCCGATCACCGGCAGCCCGCCGGCGCTGGCGCGCG
>DATCWW010000011.1:0-2588 GCA_036566145.1 Gemmatimonadales bacterium | reverse complement strand
CCGGCGGGTGCCGCCCGCCTCCGCCGAGCTGGTGATCGAGCCCGGGGCCCGCCGGGCGCTATCCGACCCGGCCACCACGGAGATCCGCTTCGGCGACACCACGCTGGCGCTCACGCCGGCCGACCGGGTGGTCCAGGCCGGCGAGCACTACCTGAGCACCCGCATCCTCGGCGCCCTCCTTCACACCAGCTTCGCCGTCAGCTGGAGCGACCTCAGCGTCACCCTGCTCGATGCGGACAGCCTGCCGGTCGGCCGCCGGCGCGCCCGGGAGCGCGCGCTGGCGGCGCTCCGCGGCGGTCAGGGGGAAGCGGTCCCGGATCTGTCCCTCGGCTTCGAGCGGGTCCGGTGGGACGGGATGGTGCTGGACTATTCCGCCCTGATGCCGGCCACCGATCTGCTCGGCGGGGGGGCGTACTCCGCCAACCTGGGCCTCAACCTGTTCGGCGGATCCCTCGAGGCGGCGCTCGCCAGCGCCGGGCCGGCCCGAGGGGGCCCGCCCCGGCTGGACGCCTCCTGGACCGGAGTCTGGCGCACCGCCCGGTGGATCAGCCAGGCGAGAATCGGCGACGGGCTCGCGACTGGTCCGCGACCCCGGAGCGTGCGGGGCTTCTCGCTGACCAACGCCCCTTTCCTCCGCCGCTCGTTCTTCGATGACCTGCCGTTCGCCGGCGCGCTGGGCCCGGGCTGGCAGATCGAAGCCTATCGCGGCGGCCGGCTGCTGGCCCTCGACTCGGCCGACGCGCTCGGACGCTTCTCGGTGGACCTGCCGGTGGAGTACGGCGAGAATCCGGTGGACTTCGTCGCCTATGGACCGTTCGGCGAGCTCCGTGAGTTCAACCGGACCTACCGGGTGGCGGGGGACGCGCTGCCGGCGCGCCGGTTCGAGTACGCCGTGGCAGCCGGCGCGTGCCGGACGCCCGAGTGCACGGCCAACGCCAACCTCGACCTGCGCTACGGCCTGAGCCGGCGGTGGAGCGTGCGGGGCGGCGTCGACCGGTTCTGGCGGGACACCCTCCCCGGACTTTCCCATCCGTACGTCGGTCTCTCCGGCTCGCTGGGGAATGCCTGGGGCGTCAACCTGGAGGGCGTGGCGGACGCGGTCGTGCGGACGGCGCTCCGTTACGAGCCGACCGACGATCTCCGGCTCACCGCCGAGTACGACGACTTCGCCACCGCCACGGTGGCACCGCTGCTCACCCCGCTCGGGCGTCGCAATCAGTGGACCTTCACCGCCTTCGCCCGCCCGATCCCCCGGCGCGACGACGTGTACTTCGACGCCACGGTGGACCGGATCGAGGACGCGCTCGGAGGCAGCACCAGCGGGCGGTTCGGCCTCTCGCTGTTCACGGCCCGCATGCGGCTCTCGCCCGCGGTCCGCTTCACCCGTGCGCCGGGTCCCGTGACCGGCGCGGGCGCACCGCGGACGGCGCTCTCGCTCACGACGTTCTCCCTGCCCTATCCCGAGCTGGGCCCGCTACTCGGCGCCGTCTCCACCCGGACCTCGTGGGAGCTCGACGTCGCGGGCCGGCTCACCACGGCTGCCGGCTACCTGTCGCGGGCGCTCGGTCCGTCGCTCCGGCTGGAAACCGGGGCCGGCTGGGCCCGGGGGGCGGGCACCACCTTCGCGCTGTATCTCTCCACCCAGCTGCCGACCGTCCGCTCCACCACCACCGTCACCAGTGGCGCGCTCGGCGCGGGCATGACGCAATTCGTCCAGGGCTCGCTGCTGTACGACCCGTCGAGCCGCGGCGTGGCATTCACCAGCGGGCCCTCGGTGGAGCGCGCCGGGTTGAGCGGGCGGATCTTTCTCGACGAGAACGGCGACGGCCGCTGGACCCCCGGCGAGACCTTCCTGGCCGGTGTGCGCCTCCGAGCCGGCTACGTCACCGCGGTGTCCGACTCCACCGGCCGCTATCGGGTGTGGGACCTGCCGTCGTTCGAGCCGGTGCTGGTCGCCGTGGACTCCACCACGCTGGCCTCCCCGCTCTGGATTCCCACCCACGGCGCGGTGAGCGTCGAGACGGGGCCCAACCGGTTCCGGGAGCTCGACCTTCCCATTCTGCCCGGAGGCGTCATCGAAGGGAACGTCGTGCGCGAAACTCCCACCGGCTCGATTCCGGTCGCCGGGGCCAGGCTGCTCCTGCGGCGCCGAGGCAGTGAGGAGGTGCGCTCCCTCACCAGCTTCAGCGATGGCGCGTTCTACCTGATGGGGGTGAAGCCGGGGGAGTACGACCTGGCGGTGGATACGGGCGATCTGGAGCGCCTCGGCCTGACCGACACGCCGCTGGCGCTCACGATGCCGGCCGATCCGGACGGCGCGACCGTGGGCGGGCTGGAGGTACGTCTCCGCTGACGGTCAGGACCGACCGACGCCGTGTCGCAGCCGGAACGCGCGTGCTTTGGCCCGGCCGCCGCAGAGCTCCATGGAGCACCACCGCCGGGTTCCAGGCTTGGAATCGTCGTAGAAGGTGAAGGGACACGTCTCGTTGGCGCAGGAGCGGTAGCGCGAGCGATCGTCCCGGCCGAGCATCATCGCGAGCGAGGCCGCGACATCGGCGTAGAGCCGCTCGAGCGGGTCGCCGGTGGAG
>DATCWW010000008.1:0-5148 GCA_036566145.1 Gemmatimonadales bacterium | reverse complement strand
TGCGGGACGCAGGACCTGGCGCACCGCCGGGCCGCTCACCCGGGCATCGGTGCCGCCCAGCGCCACGACCAGCTCTCCCACCCGACCCGAGGGCGTGCGCCGCGCGATCCACACGTCGCGCACCTCGCCGATCTCGGACGCCGCGAGGCCCGCCACGGACGGCAGGGTGCGGCGGAGGGTAGCCTGAAGGCCCTCGCCGGTCCACTCCTCCCGCCAGCGGAAGCGCGGAGAAATGCTGCAGTAGGCGGCGCCGTCCGGCCCCACATCGGCGATCGAGCGCAGATACGGCCGGTCGGCCGCCCGAAAGACTTCGGTGCCCTCGGCCGTGGTGCCGCCGCAGGTGGAGTAGAAGAAGGCGTCGATCGGCTGCCCGCCATAGGTCAGGATCATGCCGCGGGTGCCGCTCACCGCCTCGCGTGCCTCGACCGTCTCCGCGCCGAGCCCGCCGTAGACCTGGTCGGCCACGGTCGCATAGAGGTCGAAGCCCGAGGCCCGCCACCGGCCCCGGTTGCGGAGCGCGTAGGTGCGGGAGACCACCGACTGGGCCCGTAGCGCCTCGAGGTCCTCCGGAGCCCGTCGCCCCATCTCCGCCGACACCACGCCCAGCACGTAGCTCTCGAGGCCGACGCGATTCACGACCGTGACCCCGGTGCGGTCGGGAACGAGCTCCACCTCGCCGCGATACTCCCGGCCGTTCACCCGCACCGGCTGCCCCGACTCCTGCGCGGCGACGGCGAGCACGCCGCTCGCCCCGACGCTCTTGCCCGAGGGTGTGGCCAGGCGCAGGGTCTGGCCCGGTGCGCTGACCTGCCAGGTCTCCGCGCCCGCGATCTCGGCGATCTGGGCGCCCCCCTGATCGCTCACGGTGAGGGCGGCGCCGCCCCCGATGGTGGCCGAAGCGGCCCCGACCGCGAGGCCGATGCGGAGCGCCGGCTCGGCGGCTTCCGCCGTGGGCGCCGGATAGCCCGGCACGGGCTCCGGTGCCTGCTGAGGCGCGGGTGTTTCGGGCGGGGCCGGCGGCGCACAGCTCACCACGATGCCCGCCACCGTGAGGGCCAGGAGGCACGCGACCGCGCCGGCGCGGCGCTCAGCCGCGGTAGTTGCCAAACTTGAGCTCGATCCCGAAGTCCTGGGCCCGGAGCGCCGCGATGACCGCCTGCAGCTCGTCACGCGACGGGCTGGTAACCCGGATCTCGTCGCCCTGGATCGACGCCTGGGTCTTCTTGAAGCCGCCTTCCTTCACCGCCTTGACGATCTTCTTGGCGGCCTCGGCAGGGATGCCCTGGGTGAGCCGGACGGTGCGTCGTACCGACTGACCGGTGGCCGGTTCGAGCGCTCCCAGATCGAGGTTCCTGACCGGCACGCCGCGCTTGATCATCCGCGACTGGAGCACGTCGGTCAGCGCCTCCATCCGGAACTCATCGTCGGCCGCGAGCCTGATCTCGGCCTTGTCCCGGTCGAAGTCGACGGTGCAGTGGGTGCCCTTGAAGTCGTAGCGCTGCGCGATCTCCTTCAGCGCCTGATTCACCGCGTTGTCGACCTCCTGCAGGTCGGCGCCGGTGGAGATGTCGAACGACGGATTGCTGGCCATAGGAGAGCTGGGGCTGAGGCGATGGGGACGGGAACGGGGTAAGGAGTAACCATGCCGAGGGGCCTGAGGCAAGCGGCCCGCGCGCGCCCTGCTTGACTTGTTCTCCGGCCCGGCCTAGTGTAGCGCCATGCGTTGCGACGCGGCGGTCTGTCCCTGCTCCTGTCCTCCGGTCCGTCTTCCGGACTCGGGATGGCCGGCGCCGTCGCACAGCCTGCTGGCGGAGACGGAGTAACCGTCTCCCCTCGCGATTCGCGGCCCGGACCTCTCGAGAGGTCCGGGCCTTTTTTCTCATGTCCATTGCGCTGCAGGAGGAGACTCATGAGTGCGACCGACGATCTACTCACCGCCAACCAGGAGTACGCCCGGACCTTCGATCGCCGCGGCCTGCCGATGCCGCCCGCCCGCCATCTCGCCATCGTCACCTGCATGGACGCCCGGATCCTGCCCTCACGGGTCTTCGGCCTGCAGGAAGGCGACGCGCACGTGATCCGGAACGCCGGCGGCCGGGCCCGCGACGCGCTCCGCTCGCTCATCATTTCGCAGCGCCTCCTGGGCACCCGCGAGGTGGCGGTGGTGCATCACACCGACTGCGGCATGCTGACCTTCAACAACCGCGAGCTCAGGGCCAAGGTGCAGGAGGATCTGGGACAGGACACCGGGGAGTTCGACTTCCTGCCGTTCACCGACCTGGAGGGCAGCGTGCGGGAGGACATCGAATTCCTCCAGGCGACGCAGCTGCTCGATCCGGCGACGGTGTTTCGGGGATTCGTGTACGACGTGCGGAGCGGGCGGCTGACCGAGGTGCGCCAGGAGGTCGAGGCCGCGGGCTGAGGCCTAGGCCAGGAAGCTCTCCAGCGCGCGGGCCCGGCTCACGTGCCGGAGGCGGCTCAAGGCCTTTTCCTTGATCTGCCGCACACGCTCGCGGGTGATGCCGAGCAGGCTGCCGATCTCCTCCAGCGTCATCGGCTCCGGACCGTCGAGGCCGAAGTAGAGCCGGAGGATCTTGGCCTCGCGCTCCTTCAGGGTGGAGAGGACTTCCTCGATCGACTCGGTGAGCGCGTGCTCGAAGGTTTCGGAGTCGGGGCCCGGGTTCTGGGTGTCGGGGAGGTAGTCGAGGAGCTTGTTGTCTTCGCCCGGGGTGAGGGGGGCGTCCAGCGAGAGGTGATTCTGCGAGATGGAGAGGGTCTTCTGCACCTCCTCCATCGAGATGTCCATCCCCTCGGCGATCTCGGAGGGGGTGGGCTCGCGCCCCAGCTCCTGGAGCAGGGCGGAGGAGCGCTTGCCGATGCGGTGGAGCGTGCCCGCGCGGTTGAGCGGCACGCGCACGATGCGGCTCTGCTCGGCCAGCGCCTGGAGGATCGCCTGACGGATCCACCAGACGGCGTAGGAAATGAACTTGATGCCCTTGGTCTCGTCGAACTTGTGGGCCGCGCGGATGAGGCCGAGGTTGCCCTCGTTGATCAGGTCGGCCAGCGAGACGCCCTGGTTCTGGTACTTCTTGGCCACGGAGACCACGAACCGGAGGTTGCTGCGCACCAGCTTGTCGAGCGCCTCGCCGTCGTTCGTCCGGATCCGCTGCGCGAGGCTGACCTCCTCCTCCTGCGGAATCAGCGGGTACTTGCTGATCTCGCGGAGATATTGGTCCAGCGATCCCTCGTCGAACGAGGGGCCCCGCTTGCCGGAACCGACCTGCATTGGACGCATGCGACTCGACCTCGAACTGGACACGGGGAGCATCAGGAATTAGCGGCGCGGGTGCCAGACGACTCCCCTACACCACACCGACCGACCGATCAGGAGGAACCTGCCGAACCTTACTCTGCGGATCGGTGGGGCGCAATGGAGGACGGCGTGTGTGAGATGCATCACCCGGTCGCGCTATACGTCGTAGGTATCCATCTGCGCCCGCTGCAGCCGGCCGGAGTAGTCCACGTAACACACCTTCGTCTCGGAATAGAACTCGTAGACCTCCCAGCCGCCCTCGCGATGCCCGTTCCCGGTGGCCTTGACGCCCCCGAAGGGCAGGTGCGCTTCGGCGCCGATGGTGGGCGCGTTCACGTAGGTGATGCCGTTGTCGAGCAGCTGCATCGCGCGGAACGACAGGTCCACGTTCCGGGTGTAGAGGGAGCTGGAGAGCCCGTAGCGCACGTCGTTGTTGACCTTGACCGCGTCGTCGAACGAATTCACCCGGATCACGCTCAGCACCGGGCCGAAGATCTCCTCCTGCTCCAGCCGGGTCCGCGGCCGCACCCCGGCGAAGATGGTGGGACGGTAGAACCACCCGTCGCCAAGCCGCCCGCGCGGCGCCTTGCCCCCGGTGATCAGGTCGGCTCCTTCCTCCCGTCCGATCTCGACGTAGCGCTCGACCTTGTCGCGCGCCGCGTCGTGAATCAGCGGCCCCACGTCGGTCTTCTCCTGGCGGCCGTCCCCGAGGCGAAGGCCTTCGGCGGCGTCCACCAGGCGGCGCAGGAAACGGTCGTGGATCTTGCGGTGGAGGATCAGGCGGCTGGTGGCGGTGCACCGCTGCCCGGTGGTACCGAATGCGCCCCAGAGCACCCCCTCGAGCGCCAGATCGAGGTCGGCATCGTCCATCACGATCATGGCGTTCTTGCCGCCCATCTCCAGCGACAGCCGCTTGTGCATCCGGCCGCAGGTCTCGCCGATCAGCGAACCGGTGTCGGTGGACCCGGTGAAGGAGATGACCGGAACGCCGGGATGCTCGACCAGCGCCTTCCCCACGGTCTCGCCCCGGCCGTGCACCAGCTGGATCACCTCCGGCGGCAGACCGGCCTCGAGCAGGATCTCCACCAGGAGGTGAACCGTGTGAGGCACGTCCTCCGAGGGCTTGATGATCACCGCGTTTCCGCAGAGCAGCGCGGGAAACATCTTCCAGGTCGGGATCGCCAGAGGGAAGTTGAACGGCGTGATGAGCCCGGCGATGCCGATCGGCCGGCGGTAGCTCATCGCCCACTTGGAGCGGAGCTCCGACGGGACGACGTGCCCGAACAGCCGGCGGCCTTCGGTGGCCGCGTAATAGGCGGTGTCGATGCCCTCCTGCACGTCGCCCCGGGTCTCGGCCAGCACCTTGCCCATCTCGCGGGTCATCGCGTCGGCAATGGCCTCCTTGCGCTCGACCAGGAGGTCGCCGACCCGGCGGAGCACGTCGCCGCGAAGCGGCGCCGGAGTGCGCGACCAGAGCGCGAACCCGCGCGTGGCCGAGCGGACGGCCGCCTCGAGATCGCGGCGGTCGGAGTCGGGGAACCGTCCGATCAGGTCGGTCGTATCGGCGGGGTTGCGGTTCTCGAAGTAGGCCCCGCCCGTGGGCGCGGTCCATTCACCGGCGATGAAGTTCTTGAAGGTCTTAGCCATGCCTGAGTCGGTGTCGGGTGGATGGTGACGGATGAGTTCGCTGTCGTTCAGGGCGTCACGGGCTGGGTGCCCCGCCCCGAGGGCGCGGCCGGTGCCGCGCCTGACGGAGCCGGCTGGGCGCCTGGAGCAGGCTGGGCCCCCGGAGATGGCTGCGTCCCGGGCGCCGGTTGTGCGCCGGATGGAGCCGG
>DATCWW010000572.1:0-4345 GCA_036566145.1 Gemmatimonadales bacterium | reverse complement strand
GCGGCCGCCGCGTGGGCCGACCCGGCGCCCGCCGCCGTCCCCGGTTTCGCTACCGCGCCGCCGCTCGGCCCGGAGCACCACCAGCAGCCGGCTCCCCGACCGCTCCGCCAGGGGCTCCTGGGCGATCAGCTCCGGCGGCAGGTCGTAGTCGAAGTCGGCGGTGCGGAGGGTCGAGTCAGCGGTCAAAGAAAGTCGCCTGCCCGGCCGGCGGAGTGAGGCCGAAGCGGCGGTAGGCGGTCGCGGTGGCGCACCGTCCCCTCGGCGTGCGCTCGAGGAAGCCTTGCTGGATGAGGTACGGCTCGTACACCTCCTCCAGCGTGCCCGCGTCCTCGCCGACGGCCACGGCCACGGTGCCGAGTCCGACCGGCCCGCCGCCGAACTTCTCGATGATGGTGGTGAGGATGCGGGCGTCCATGTCGTCGAGGCCGAACTCGTCCACATTGAGGCGGGCGAGCGCCGTGCCGGCGACCGCGACGGTGATCCGTCCGTCGGCCCGTACCTGCGCGTAGTCGCGCACCCGCCGGAGCAGCCGGTTCGCCACCCGGGGGGTGCCCCGGCTTCGGCGCGCGATCTCCTCGGCGCCCTCCTGGTCGATGGGCACCTGCAGGATCGCGGCGCTCCGCTCGACGATCCGGCGCAGGTCTTCCGGGGGATAGAAGCCGAGCCGCTCGACCAGGCCGAACCGGGCGCGCATGGGCGGGGTGAGCAGGCCGAAGCGGGTCGTGGCGCCGATCAGGGTGAAGCGCTCCAGCGGCATGGGGATCGTCTGGGCATGGGGGCCCTCCGCGATGCGGACGTCCACCCGGAAATCCTCCATCGCCGGATAGAGAAACTCCTCCAGCGCCGGCCGGAGCCGGTGGATCTCGTCGATGAAGAGCATGTCGCCCGGGCCGAGCGAAGTGAGGAGTCCCACCAGATCGCCCGGCTTCTCCAGCACCGGTCCCGAGCTGGTGCGGAGCTGCACTCCCATCTCCCGCGCCATCAGCATGGCCAGCGTGGTCTTGCCCAGCCCGGGCGGGCCGAAGAAGAGGGTGTGGTCCAGCGTGTCGCCCCGATGCCTCGCCGCATCGATGGCGATCTGGAGCGACGCCTTCACCTGCGTCTGGCCGACGAACTCGTCCAGGCGCGACGGCCGGAGCGCGGCGTCGGCGCCGGTTTCCTCGGGAAGAGCCTCGGGAGTCGTGACTTCTAGTCGCTGGGTCATCAATGCCCTCAGCTCTCGATGCGCGCCTTCCACCGCACTGGCCGTGTATCAGGCTCGACCACATGCCATGCCCGACAGTGGGCGCACCGATCCCTAGTCTGCGTGGTGCGAGCGGGCACCAGCTTGCGGTTGGTCGTCCCGCAGCGGGTGCAGTTCCACTCCGCGGTCAGCGCGGCCACGGTCATGGCGGCTCTATCTCCCTCCCCGCGCGGCGAGCTGCTGGAGCGCCCGGCGGATGAGTTGTGAGGTGTCCTCGGCGGACGCGCCCCCGGCCAGCGCGGCCCGCACCGCATCGTCGGCGGCCCCGGAGCCGTACCCCAGCCCGACCAGCGCCCGCACGGCGTCGTCGCCTCCGGCCGGGCCGGCGGGGCGCGACTCGAGGGGCACGTCGTCGAACCGGTCCTGCAGCTCCAGCACCAGCCGCTCCGCCTTCTTGCGCCCGATCCCGCCCACCGAGCTGAGGGCGGCGAGATCCCGCGCGCGGATGCTCCGCACCGTCCGCTCCGGGCCGAGCGCGGACAGGAGCGCGAGCGCCAGCTTGGGTCCGAACCCGCTTGCGCCGAGCAGCCGCTGGAACACCAGTCGCTCACCCGGGCGATCGAACCCGTAGAGCGCCCAGCCGTCCTCCTTCACCACCAGCTCGGTGTGCAGACTCACCCGGCCGCCGAGGCCCGGGAGCCGCTCGGCCACGCCCGCGGGAACGGTCACGCGGTAGCCCACGCCGCCGTCGGTGTGCACCACCAGGCTGTCTCCCTCCCGCGCAGCCACGACGCCGCTCACCAGGGCGATCATCGCGCGCCGCTGACCTGGCGAAAGAACGAGGCCTGACGCGAGGCGATGAGCAGGTGGGTCAGCGCCACCGCGACGCCATCGGCCGCATCGCTCGGCGCCGGCGGCGCCTTGAGCCGGAGGAGCTGCGCCACCATGTACCCGACCTGCGGCTTGAGGGCGGCGCCCCGTCCCACGATCGTCTTCTTGACCAGCGCCGGCGAGTACTCGGCGATCGACACCCCCGCCTGCTCCGCCGCCAGCAGGATGACGCCCCGCGCGTGACTCAGCACCACCGTGGTGCGCACGTTCTTGCCGTAGAACGCGCTCTCCACCGCGACCGCGTCGGGCCGGTGCCGGGCCATCAGGGCCGTGGTGCCGTCGTGGATGATCCGGAGACGGGCGGGAAGGGGATCGCGCGGCGGCGTGGTGAGCGTGCCGCACTCGACCAGCCGCGGCTGACGGCTCGGCCCGGTCTCGATCACGCCGTAACCCATCACGGCGGTGCCCGGGTCGATCCCGAGAACCCTCACCGCCGCCCGCTCAGGTCTCGGCCTCGGCCAGCTGGGCGGCGTCGATATCGAAGTTGGAGAAGACCTTGGAGACGTCGTCCAGCTCCTCGAGGACCTCGACCAGCCGGAGGATGCGCTCCGCGTCGGCCCCTTCCACCTTCACCGTGTTCTTGGGCACCATCGCCAGCTCGGCCGATTCGGGCGCGAAGCCGCGGGCCTTGAGCGCGTCCTGCACCGCGTGGAAAGCGGCCGGCAGGGTGGTCACGATGTACTGCTCACCCTCGCGGGTGAAATCCTCCGCCCCGGCGTCGAGTGCCGCCTCGAGCGCCGCATCCTCGTTGTAGCGCGCCGCCTCGAGGTAGACCTGGCCTTTCCGGTCGAACATCCAGGCCACCGAGTTGGAGGCTCCGAGATTCCCACCGTTCCGGCTGAACGCATGCCGGATCTCCGCCACGGTCCGGTTGGCATTGTCGGTCGTCGCCTCGATGAAGATCGCCGCACCGCCCGGGCCGTAGCCCTCGTAGGTCAGCTCCTCGTAGACGCTGCCCTCCAGCTCGCCGGTCCCCTTCTTGATGGCCCGCTCGATGTTGTCGCCCGGCATGTTCACCGCCTTGGCGGCGTCGATCGCGGTGCGCAAGCGGGGATTGCCGGCGGGGTCGCCGCCGCCGCTCTTGGCCGCCACGGTGATCTCGCGGATGACCTTGGTCCACGACGACGCGCGCCGGGCGTCGGTGACCGCCTTCTTGCGCTTGATCTGCTTCCATTTGCTATGGCCGGCCATGGCCGAACTCCTTGGCGCTGACAGTGTTGAGGCGGGCGTGCGGAGGCCCGGCCGGGGGCCCCCCGCGCCGGCGGAAACATAAGTCTGACAGCCGTTTGCGGCAATCGGAACGAACCGGTCCGGCTTGACCAGGCCGGGGCCTGCCGCTAGTCTCCCCGGCCTATGATCCCCACCAGAATCTGGGCAGCGGCGGCGCTGATGGCGCTGGTCGGCTGCGGCGACAAGCCGGCCAAGCCGGTCGCGATCGAGGCCGCCCTGCCCAACATCCCTCTCCCGCCCAGTCCGACCGTCGTCTCGAGGACCGGGGGCGCCAACACCGCGATGATCACCTTGCGGTCGCCGGCCAAGATCGCCGATGTCGAGAAGTACTACCGGTCGGTGCTGACGGGGCCGGGTTGGAAGCTGATCAAGCAGTCCACCGACCGGTCCGGCGCGATCATCCTGCTCGCCGAGCAGGACGGCCCCCCGCTCTGGGTCCGGCTTCGGAGCATACCGGACAATGGCGGAACGTTGGTGGACCTGGCGGGAGCGGTGGTAGACTCGGCGGCGGCCAAGCGCGCATCGTAAGCGGCTACGAGGTCGGGTCGAGCAGGTCCTCGAACCGGAGCCAGCGGGCGTAGAAGAAAAGGTCCACGAACCCGGTCGGGCCGGTGCGGTTTTTGGCGACGATCAGCTCGGTCGCGCCTTCGACGCCCTGGCCCGGCCGGTACATCTCCTCCCGGTAGATCGCCAGCACCACATCCGCGACATGTTTCACCGTCCCGAGCCCGCCGAGATCGTCGAGGGTCGGGCGCGGATCGGGACGCCCTCGGCGAAGCCCCGGTAAGGGCGCCGTCGCGAGCAGGGCGACGTCGCGCTCAATCGCGAGACCCTTGAGCGCGCGGGCCACCAGCGCCATCCGCTCCTCGCTGCGGGCCGCGGGGTGGGGCGGCGGCGCCAGCGCCATCGAGTCCACTACCACCAGCGCTCGCGGCGGCACCATCTCCACCGCCTCGTGCAGCTCCTCGAAACGCCGCCCCAGCACGGGGCGGAGGGCGAACGGTGCGTCGCGGAGCCGCACCGCCGCGGCGCCGATCGCGG
>DATCWW010000472.1:0-9001 GCA_036566145.1 Gemmatimonadales bacterium | reverse complement strand
CGGGCTGGGTCCGACCCGCGACGATATCACCAAGGTCGCCGTGGCCGGACTCTACGGCGCGCCCTTCGACTTCGACGAGACCGTGTGGGCCGACCTCCTGGCGCGGTTCGCCCGGCTCGGCCGGGCTCCGGTGGCGAGCAACCGCACCCAGGCGGAGGTCCCCCGCGGGGCCGTGGTGCTGCGCAACCGCTGGGGCACCGCGCCCGGCCTCTGGCTCGACGGCACGCCCGGCCTCACCATCATGCTTCCCGGTGTCCCTCAGGAAATGCGAATGCTGCTGGAGCACGAGGTGATGCCCCGGTTGGCGAGCCGCGCGGGCGCGGCCGTGATTCGCTCCCGCACCGTGCGGACGACGGGCATCGCCGAGAGCACCCTCGCCGAGCGGATGGGAGACGTCGAGACCGAGATCGCGCCGCTGACCCTGGCGTACCTGCCCGGGCTGGACGGGGTGGACCTCCGGCTCACCGCCTGGCAGCTCGCCGAGGACGAGGCGGAGCGCCGCCTCTCCGCCGCGGCGGAGCTCCTGGCCGCTCGCGGCGGAGAACACGTGTACGGCGAGAGCGAGACCGACCTCGCGGCCGTGGTGCTGGAGCGCGCTCGGCATGCCGGCTGGTCGCTCGGGACGGCCGAATCGTGTACCGGCGGACTCGTCGGCGGTCGGCTGACCGAGGTTCCGGGCAGCTCGGATGTGTTCCAGGGGAGCGTCGTCTGCTACAGCAACCGGCTCAAGACCGAGCTGGTGGATGTTCCGCCGGCACTGATCGAGGCGCACGGCGCGGTGAGTGAGCCGGTGGCTAGAGCCATGGCGGAGGGCGCCTGTCGGCGTCTGAGCGTGGACCTCGCCGTAGCGGTGACGGGGGTCGCCGGCCCGGGCGGCGGCACGCCGGAGAAGCCGGTCGGCCTGGTTTGGTTCGCTGCCGCGGACCGAAACGGAACCGTTGCCCGCAGCTCGGTGGTTCTCGGCACCCGGCGGGAGATCAGGGCCCGCGCTGCGCAGGCGGCCCTCAACCTGCTCCGAATCCGGCTCCCCGCGCTCCCCGCGCGCTAACGCGCGGCCGCCACCTTCTCGACGGCCTGTTTCGCCTCCGCCAGCTCCGGCAGATCGGGGTCGGCCCGTCGCCAGTTGATCAGCAGCTTCCCGTAGTACTCTCGCTCGGCCACGCTGTCTCCGGCGCGGGCGGCGGTCCGGGCCCGCCCCAGCAGGGCGGACGACCGGTTGGGGGTGCGCTGCAGGGTCGCGTCGAACGCGGCGGCGGCCTCCGGGAGCCGGCCGAGCTCGAGCAGCAACTCGCCGAGGAGCTCGCGGGCTGGCGGGACGATGGGCGGGCCGATGAAGGTCAGCTCCTCTTCCAGTTCGGCGGCCCTGGCGAGGGCGGCCACCGCGCTGTCCGGTTGGTCGGCCATCCGGGCCTGGAGCGAGGCCAGCTTCCGCTCCATCGCGTGCATGGCGGGCTGAATCGTGTCGCCGGCCAAGACCAGACTGTCCCGGAGCCGCCGGTATCTGGCCAGCGCGGTGTCTACCGTCGTCCGATCGCCGCGATGGTAGGCGCTCAGCGCGGTGCGGTAGAGGGGAGCGCCGCGGGAGGGCAGCGGGGAAGGCGGCACCGAGTCCCAGTGCCCGGTTTCCACCACGGTCTCGACCCCCATCATCGTCCGATACATGTGCACGTGCATCGGCATCGAATCGGTTGCCTCGGCCGAGTACAGCGCGTCGATCGAGTCGGCCAGCGCCTGGGCCCGGGCGAAGCGCCCCTGCTGCAGATACCCGTAGTGCAGCCACTGGGCGGTGTGCAGGTCCAGCTCCGAGTTGGGAAGCCTCTTGCGCTTGACCCACGCCTTCGAAGCGGTCCAGGCGGCCTCGTTGGATGCCACCGTCTCGTCCCAGGAGCCGATCTGCACGAAGATGTGCGAGGGCATATGTAGGGCGTGCTCCGCCCGCGGCGCGATGCGGGCGTAGCGCCGGGCGACCGGCACGCCCAGGGGTGCCAGCACCGGATCGTCATAGGCATGGATCAGGTAATGGGTCGCCCCGGGATGGGTCGGATTGCGGCGAAGCACCGCCTCGCTGATCGCCGCCGAGCGCACCGTCGTGCGGAGATCGGTCGTGCTCTTCGGCCGGATGGCCAGCAGCGCCAGGGCATGCAACGCGGCGGCGTCGAGGTCGTCCGGATAGCGCTCCTGCACCCGCGCCATCGCCGCCTCGTATGCCTGGTAGCGCGCCGCCCTGGTGCCCTCGCCGTACAACGCTTCGACCGCGGTGAGGTAGGCGCGCTCGCGCGGCGTCTTGCCGCGGGCGATTCTGGCCTCGGGCGTACTCGCCAGGCGCAGAAGCGCGGCTCGGGCGGCGGTGGAATCGTGCTCGCCCCAGAGCGGATGATCGTAGGTCAGCGCCTCGCCCCAGTACGCCATGGCGAACGACGGGTCCAGCCGCTGAGCCTCCCGGAAGGCGTCGGCCGCGTCATCGTACTCGAAGCTGTGCAGGAGGGCCAGCCCGCGGAGGAATGCCGGCTGCGCCTTGGGGGCGCCGGATGTGGGGAAGGAGACGCTGCCCAGGCCCGCCGTCTGCGCCTTGGCCGTGAACGCAGGGGTGAGCGCGAGGGCCAGCAGAAGCGCACCTCGAACGCGTGGCATCGGGCCTCCCGGAGTCAGGACGTCGGACAGCGATTTCAATGTACCTGTCGGGACGACGCCGAGCGAGCAAGTGCTCCCTGCCGTTCTGGCCAGCGGCGGTCCGATTCCGGTGTCCTATTATCTTTGGAACGATCACTCAGGAAGTGAGCGTGCAAGTGTCTGATAAACGTCGCCTTAGTCGAGACCGAGACAACGTCTGGGATCCGATCCACACGGCCGGGGGGATGGCGGATCCTGCCTCCCCGGCCGGACCGAGTGCGGATGCCGCTGACCTCGCCTCGACCGATATGTCCGTCGACCCCGGCAGCCGCACCGAGTCGGCGCCCCCGCCGTCGGGTGGCAGCGGACTGCCTGCCGAGCCTCCGGGCGAAGCCGTTCGCCGGTTGGAGAGCCAGCTGGAGGAGGCTCGTGAGCGGCATCTCCGCCTGGCTGCCGAGTTCGACAACTTCCGCAAGCGGGTCGCGCGAGAGCGCACCGAGCTGGGTCAGCGGGCGCAGGCCGGCCTGGTCACCCGTCTCCTCGACGTCCTCGACGACGTGGACCGGCTCAACGCCGATGGCAGCGCGACCTCGGCCGACTCCATGCGCCAGGCAGTCGGGCTCGTGGACAAGAAGTTGCGCAAGGAGCTGGAGGCTGCCGGCCTGGAGCGGATTGATCCGGCTGGTCAGCCGTTCGACCCGACCCTGCACGAAGCTGTCTCCACCCTGCCGCCGCCCAGCCCGGATCGCGACCACACGGTGAGCGCCACCTTCCAGACCGGGTACCGGTTCAAGGGGACGCTGATTCGCCCTGCGCGGGTGCAGGTGTATTCCGAGCAGGGCCAGGCCTGACGTGGCCGCCAAGGACTTCTATCAGGTCCTGGGGGTTCCCGACTCGGCCAGCCAGGATGAGATCAAGAAGGCGTATCGAAAGCTGGCCAAGCAGTACCATCCCGACGCCAATCCGAACAATGCGTCGGCGGCGGAACGGTTCAAGGAGATCTCCGAGGCCCACAGCGTTCTGTCGGACCCGGACAAGCGAAAGCAGTACGACCAGATGCGCCGGTTGGGGGCGTTCGAGGGTATGCCCAGGCGGCCGGCTGGCGCCCGCACGGGCGGGGCGCCGGGAGACCTGGGGTCCGAGGGGTTCGACTTCGGCGACTTCGGCGGCCTGGGAGACATCTTCTCGTCGATCTTCGGCCGCGGCCGGCGGGAGGAGCCTCGGGCCGACGTGCTCGAGGCCGTGGTCGAGGTGCCGTTTCGGGTGGCGATGCTCGGCGGCAAGGTTCCGGTCACGCTCCCTGTTACCGAGCCGTGCCCGACCTGCGCCGGCAGCGGCGGCGCTCCTGGGGCCACCTGGTCCACCTGTCCGGAGTGCAACGGGCGGGGGACCATCTCCTTCGGGCAGGGCGGGTTCGCCGTCAACCGGCCGTGCCCGCAATGTCGCGGCCGGGGCAAGGTCCCCAGTCAGCCCTGCCCGACCTGCCGCGGCGCCGGCGAGGTTCGCACCGAGCGGCGGGTGATGATCACCGTCCCCCCCGCCACCGAGACCGGCTCCCGGGTCCGCCTTCGCGGACAGGGCCAGCCGGCCGGGGCCGGATCACCCGCCGGCGACCTCATTATCACCTTCCAGGTGCAGCCCGACCGGTTCTTTCGCCGGGAGGGACTCGACATCCTGTGCGACGTCCCGATCAACGTGGCCCAGGCCACCCTGGGCACGCGCCTCCGGGTTCGGACGCTGGATGGAAAGAAGGTCATGCTCCGGATCCCTGCCGGCACGCAGCCAGGGCGCAAATTCCGGATCAAGGGTCAGGGTCTGGAGCGGAATGGGCGGAAGGGCGACCAGCTGGTCGTCGTGCAGGTCTCCATCCCCTCGGAGCTCACCCCCGAGCAGCAGGCGCTGTTCCGGAAGTTCGCCGATCAGTCGGGCCTGCAGCACTAAGTCCGGGCGGTTGCCTCGATCAACGCGCGATGACTCGCTCGCTCGGCCTCGGGCGTGGGCGGCTGGCGCTGGCGGTAGCTGCCGTCGGCGTCGAGCTCCCAGGCCTGGCGATTGTCCTGCCACATGAACAGGAGCAGGTCCCGGAGGGCCTGGCGCTGGGTGGCCTCTTCGATCGGGGCGACGGCCTCGATCCGGCGATCGAGGTTCCGCGGCATCCAGTCGGCCGAGCCGATGTAGACGTCCTCCTGGCCCCCGTTGAGGAAGAGGAATGCCCGGCTGTGCTCCAGAAAGCGGCCGACGATGCTGATCACCCTGATGGTCTCGCTCACGCCCGCGAGGCCGGGGCGGAGACAGCAGATCCCCCGGACGATGAGATCGATCGGCACGCCGGCGCGGCTCGCCTCGTAGAGCGCGGCGATGATCTCGGGATCCACCAGGGCGTTCATCTTGCCCAGGATCCGGGCCGGGCGGCCGGCCCGCTGGTGCTCCATCTCCCGCCGGATCATGTCCAGGAACCGCTCCCGCATCCCTCGGGGCGCGACGATCATCTTGCGATAGCCTGACGGCAGGGCGAAGCCGGTGAGCACGTTGAAGAGGTCGGTCAGGTCGGCGCCGAGCTGGGGATTGGCCGAGAGCAGGCCGAAGTCGGTATAGACCCGGGCCGTCTTGGGATTGTAGTTGCCGGTGCCGATGTGCACGTACCGGCGGATCGTGTCGCCTTCCCGCCGCACCACCAGCATCACCTTCGCGTGGGTCTTGAGGCCGGGCACGCCATAGCTCACGTGCACGCCCACGTCCTCCAGCCGCTGGGCCCAGATGATGTTGTTCTCCTCATCGAAGCGGGCCTGCAGCTCGATCAGGACCGCCACCTGTTTTCCACGCTCGGCGGCGTGCGCCAGCATGCGGGCGATGCTCGAGTCGCCGCCCGTGCGGTACAGGGTGAGCTTGATGGCGAGAACGTCCGGGTCTTCGGCCGCCGACTGGATGAACCGCTCCACCGAGGTGGCGAAGCTGTCGTACGGGTGATGAAGCAGCACGTCGCCTTCGCGGATCACGTCGAAGATGCTCCGCGGCGCCGCGAGGCGCGCGGGCGTGCCTGGATGGAAGGCCGGATCGCGCAGGTCGGGAAAGTCCAGCAGGGAAAGGCTCAGAAGGTCGGCGGCGTCCAGCAGCCCGGCGATCTCGTAGATGTCATCGCCGGTGAGGGGCTGCGCCGGAAGATCCTGCTGCTCGCTGAACTCGGCCAGAAGGAGCTGCCGCAGCGACTGGGGCATCGAGGTGTGCACCTCGATGCGCACCACCTCGGCGAAGCGCCGGTTCCGGACCTCCTCCTGGATCAGGCTGAGCAGGTCTTCAGCTTCGTCGCCGTTGTCGATCTGGAGATCGGTGTTCCGGGTGATCCGAAAGGTGTACCACCCCAGGATCTCGACGCCCGGAAACAACGCTTCCAGGTTGGCCCCGATAACCTCCTCCAGGGGGATGAAATGATGCGGGGTCGCCAGCGGGACCCAGCGGGGCAGGATCTTGGGCACCTTGACCCGGGCGAATCGCTCGTCGCCGTCGCTCCCACGAAGCACCACAGCGAGGGAGAGGCTCAGGTTCGAGATGTAGGGAAAGGGATGCCCGGGATCGACCGCGAGGGGGGTGAGGACCGGGAAGACATTGGCGTGGAAGTAGCTGTCCAGATGCTCCCGGTCGGCGCTGGGGAGGTCGGCGACGTCCCGGTGCAGGACAATGCCGTGCGCCGCCAGGGCCGGGAGCACCTCGGTCATCAGGCAGTGGCGATGGCTCACCACCATCTCGCGCACGGTGCCGGAGATGGCGCGGATCTGGGCCTCGGGGGTCATGCCGTCGGCGGTCCGCTCCACGATGCCGGCCGCCACCTGCTGCTTGAGCCCGGCGACCCGCACCTGGAAGAACTCGTCCAGATTGCTGCTGAAGATGGAGAGGAACTTGACGCGCTCGAGCAGCGGTGTCCGCGCGTCGAGCGCCTCGTGCAGGACCCGCCGGTTGAACTCGAGCCAGCTCAGCTCCCGGTTGAGGTACAGCGAGGGGTCCCGCAGGTCGGCGGGAGGTGCCACGGGAGAACGAAGCTGGAGGTCGGTCACCACCCAATGTATCCGGCCGGGCGGGGGGCCGGAAACGCCATGTAACGAACGTGTAACGGAGGGCTACTCCCGGGCGGCGGCCCGCGGCAGGAGCAGCGAGAGGACCACGCTCACAAGCCCGACGACCAGGCCCCCGAAGAACGCGGCCCAGAACCCGGTCACGCTGAAGCCGAGGTCCCAGCGAGCCGACAGCCAGCCGGTCAGGAGCAGCATGCAGGCGTTGATGACCAGGGTAAACAGGCCCAGGGTGACGACGATGAGAGGGCAGGTGAGGACGGTCAGAATCGGACGGAGCAGGCTGTTCACGATCCCGAAGACGGCGGCGACGAGAAGGAGCTGAAGCAGGGTACCCCGAAAGTCGAGCCCCGGCAGCAGCCACGCTGCCACCCAGAGCGCCGCGGCGTTGAGCAGCCAGTGCAGGACCAGGGACCGCATCAGGCGATCACTCCTCCCCCCAGGACCTGGCCGTCACCGCCGTAGAGCACGCCCGACTGCCCGGGGGAAATGGCACGAACGCGCGTCTCCAGGCCCAGGGTAATCGTCTCGCCCCCGGTCGAGAGCACCGTAGCGGCGACCGACGCGGCCCGGTAGCGAATCTGAACTTCGCACGAGGCCCCCGTCTCCAGCGGGTCGGCCAGCCAGTTGACCTCTTCCAGGGCCACGCGATGGCCCGCCAGCTCGTCGGCGGTCCCGACGACCACTTCCCGGCGCTCCGGGTGGATGGCCACCACGAACCTCGGCTCGGCGAAGCCGCCTGGCAGACCCCTCCGCTGCCCGATGGTGTACCGGGCGTACCCTTCGTGCTTCCCGATCACCTCACCGGACGTGGTGACCAGCGGCCCCGGCGCGAGCGCGGGGGCGCCGGCCGGGAGATGCCGCTCCAGCACGCCCACGTAGTCGTCGTCCGGCACGAAGCAGATCTCGACCGACTCCGGCTTGTCCGCCGTCACCAGGCCGAGTCGGCGCGCGAGGGCGCGGGTCTCGGCCTTGGTCATCTCTCCCACCGGGGTGAGCATGCGCGCCACCACGGCGCGGTCGATGCCCCACAGGAAGTAGCTCTGGTCCTTGCCCCGATCCCGTCCGCGGTAGAGCCGCCCGCCGCGAGCCACGGCGTAGTGTCCGGTGGCGATGGCGTCGCACTCGAGGGCATCGGCATGGGCCAGGAGATCCCGGAACTTGGTGAACGAGTTGCACCGCACGCAGGGGATCGGCGTGCGACCCCGGCTGTACTCGGCCACGAAGTTCTCGATCACGTGCAGGGCGAAGCGGTCTTCCAGGTTCAGCACGTAGTGCGGAATCCGGAGCGCGTCCGCGACGGCGCGTGCGTCGTTGATCGAATCGAGCGAGCAGCAGGGCCGGTCGGGGACGCTGTCGCCGTAGCAGAACAGCTTCATGGTGGCGCCCACGACTTCGTAGCCCTGGTCCACCAGGCGCGCCGCCGCCACCGACGAGTCCACGCCCCCCGACATCGCCACCAGCACGCGCGGCCTCATGCCCGCCCCAGCACTCCGGCGAGCTTGCGCACCTTCGCCACGACGGAGGGCATCACCTCGACTACACGATCGACGTCGGCCGGGGTGCTCTCCCGCCCCAGGCTGAAGCGGATGGCGCCCAGGGCCAGCTCCCGCGGCACTCCCATGGCCAGCAGCACGTGCGAGGGCTCCACCGCACCGGTGGTGCAGGCGGAGCCGCTCGACGCCGCGACGCCGGCGAGGTCGAGGTGCATGAGCAGCGCCTCGCTGTCGGCGCCGGCCACGCTCAGGTTGAGCACGTGGGGCGCGCGCTCGCCGTCCCGCCCGTTGACGTGGAGGTCGGAAACCGCCGCGAGCAGCCGCTCCGCCAGCGTGTCACGGAGTGCACCCAGGCGCTCGGCCTCGTCGGCCTGGTCCTGCGCCGCCAGCGCGACCGCTCGGCCAAGGGCCACCGCGCCGGCCACGTTCTCGGTGCCGGGGCGGAGGCCGTACTGCTGCCCGCCGCCGTGGATGATCGCCTCGACCGCCTTGCGGTCGCGCACCACCAGCGCGCCGATCCCCTTGGGCGCGCCGAGCTTGTGGCCGGAAATGGTAAGCAGGGTGCAGGGGAGGTCGTGCAGCGAGACGGGCAGTTTGCCGAACGCCTGGACGGCGTCGGTATGGAAGGGCACCCCGGCCGCCTGACATCGCGTGGCGATCTCCCGGACCGGCTGCACGGTCCCGACCTCGTTGTTGACCCACATGACCGAGACGACCGCAGGGCCTTCGGCCAGCGCCTGGTCCAGCGCCTCGAGATCGAGCCGCCCGGCGGCGTCCACCGGAAGGATCCGCTCGCTGCCACCGAGGTGGCAGACCGCGTGGGCGGCCGCC
>DATCWW010000568.1:0-25663 GCA_036566145.1 Gemmatimonadales bacterium | reverse complement strand
CGTCGTACACCTTCCTGGTCCATTTCCTTCCCGGCGCGGACGCGGACGGGATGGAGCACCTCACCTCCACCCAGCTGGTGTTCGACGACTCGCTGGCCGCCCTCACCGATTCGGCCTACCTCGACCGGATGGAGGCGATCGCGCACGAGTTCTTCCACACCTGGAACATGAAGCGTCTCCGGGCGCGCGAGCTCGGGCCCTGGGACTACACCCGGGAGAATCCGACCACGACGCTCTGGATCGGGGAGGGGATCACCAATTATTACGGGGCGCGCTCGGTCCGTCGGAGCGGGATCTGGGACGCCGACCACTACCTGGGGCGCGTGGTGGGCGCGGTGACCACGTTGCAGGCGAAGCCCGGCCGGCATCTCATGAGCGCCCGGCAGAGCTCCTTCAACGCCTGGCGGTTCGACCGGGTGACGCTGCGGCAGCGGACCAACCTCAACGCGATCACCATTTCCTACTACAACAAGGGCGAGCTGATCGGCTGGCTGCTCGATCTCGACATCCGCGCCCGTACCGGGGGGCAGAAGACCCTCGACGACGTGATGCGACTCATGTGGCGTCGCTTCTGGCTGGGCCCCCGCGCCAGCTACTACCTGCAGGGCCGGGGCTACCGGGACGCTGATTTCCTGCAGGCGCTCAAAGATGTGAGCGGAGCCGATTACACGGACTTCTACCGGCGCTACATCGATGGGGTGGAGGAGCTGCCGTACGCTGCCATCCTGGATAAGGTGGGCCTCACGCTGGCGGACTCAGCTGGGCGCTACCGGCTGGCGCTCGACTCCACCGCTACCGGGGCCGAGCTGGGGCGGGCCTGGCTGGAGGGGCGGTAGCCCGGCGATGGCGTGTGCTTCGTGTTGAACTGGCCGCACTATGCTCGCCCGACGGGACACTGCCGCCGCGGGACGGGCCGCCCCCGACTGGCAATCTCAACCCCAGTTGACTGCGGGCTGATCGGGGATTGACCGGCTGAGACTAGCGTGGGCTCCGGTTGTAAGTCCCACTCCCGTCCTCAACCGGAGCCAAGTCCATGCGACCCGCCCATCGCCATCTCCTGACCGCCGCCCTGCTGGCCGCCGTCCTCCCCGCCTGCGCGGAGGAGGCCAGCTCACCATCCGACCCCGGCGCCCCCGAGCTGGCCACCCGGATCGATGAGAACAACGGCTGGTTCGACTTCTCGCTCCCCGACGTCGACAATCCGTGCACGTCGGCGGTGGTGGAGGCGATCGACCTGGAGGGGAGGATTCACGGCCACGGCAGCAGCTGGGACAACGGCCACTTCCTGTCCCACTACGATCTGAACGTGACCGGAGTGGACGCAGACGGGGTGCGCTATCAGGGGACCTCGACCGGCAACGGCAACGTGGGCGACCCGATCGAAGACATGGTGATCAGCACGGTGATCAACAGCACGGGCGGACTCCCGAACTTTACCACGAAGATCGTGCTGCACCACCACAAGGACGGCACGGTGACGGTAGACAAGGCGGGCGAGGAGTGCCGGGGGTAGGGAGCGCTCAGAACGTGTAGCGCCCTCCGAGCTGCATGCGCCAGCGGGAGGCGTCGAGATCCATGAAGTTGCGCACCGCGCGGATCCGGTGATACACCCCGCGGCCGAGTGCCGCGTTCCAGCCGACCAGCTCCAGGAGGCTGCCGTCGGATCCGCGCACCCGCCCCCAGCGCGGGTTGACGAGGTGCAAGACGTTGAAGATGTCCAGGCCGAGCTCCAGCGCGTGGCCCTTGAAGGTGGGGAGGATGTGCGAGATGCGGGCGTTGGTGTGGTTGGCCCAGGCGCTGCGGCAGCTGTTGCGCCGCATGATCCGCCCGCGCTGGGTTCTAAGACAGTCCTGCTCCGAGATCGCCTGGGCCAGATTGGCGTACTCCTCGGCCGGCGCCGGGACGAAGCCGCCGGTGGCGGCATCCGGCACGACCAGCTCGACGTCGCCCCCCGGCCGGGGATCCCGCGGGACGTACATGATGTCGTTGCCGAAGCCGTCCGCGTTGGCGTCGCCCCCGACCATATAGGTATACGCGCCCCCTGAGAGTCCCTCGTAGAACAGTGCGCCGCGGAAGCCCAACGGAAGGTTGGCGGTCCCCAGGAAGGTGACGCGATGCGGCACGTTCCAGTTCGCCTCACTGAGCCGGCGCTGGTCCAGGCTCCCGTCCAGCGGCGCGCCATCCAGCTCAATGTCGGTGTAGTCGGCGTCTTCCGAGAGCCGGTCCTCCGAGCGGCTGTAGGTATAGGACATGCCCAGCTCGGTGCCGTTGCGGAAGCGCTTCTGCAGCTGGCCCGTCACCGACACGGCGTGATTGCCTGCCGCGTTCCGCACCTCGATCACCTGCTGGAAATAGTCATTCACCCGGTTCGGCCCCGTTCCATCCCCGGCGACGGTGCCGTACAACAAGCGACCGCCCTCGCCGACCGCGGTCGTCGTCGGTGCCCGAAGATTTCGGTCCACCAGGTCCAGCTGGCTCACCGCGCGAGTGTAGAGCAGATCCACCGTCGCGACGGCTCCGCCGGGAAGGCGCTGGTCGGCGCCCAGGGCGACCTTCAGGTTGCGGGGAAAAACGAAGCTCGGGTTGAACACGTTGATCGGCCCCGCCTGACGCTGGGTCGCGTCGCCACAGCTGGTCGGCTGCCGGTCGGGATCGAGGGTGAACGTCGGCGTGCTCGCTCCGTCACAGAAGAGGCTGTACGCCTCGAGCCCGGAGTGGGTGTCCACGGCGACGAACCATTTGTAGGCCGGTCGGCCGGCGAACCAGCCGATGCCGCCGCGCAGGTAAGTCGTTCCCCGGCCGCTCGCGTCGAAGTTGAGGCCGAGCCGCGGCGCCCAGAGGGGATGGCCGCTGGGTGTCAACGTATTGTCAATCCCGAGCGAATCGAATAGCTGCTGGTTGCGCGGCGGCTCGCGGGAGAGGTACGGCACGTCGACCCTGGCGCCGGCGGTGACGGTGAGCCGGGGAGTCGGAACCCACTGGTCCTGGACGTACCCACCGACCTGGAGGATCAGCGGGTCGGAGAGAGCACCGGTTGGCCGCTCGGGGTTGCGCAGCACCGCCTGGTACCACTCCGGCTGCCCCGCTTCGAGCGCGTCCAGGCTCCCGAAGGTCCACTGGGTGCCGAACCCGAAGTCGAGAAAGGAGAGTTGGGCCAGCCGGAGCCGCTCGTCATGGGTGCCGAGAGTGATCCGGTGCGCGCCGGCAGTAATGGTGAAATTGTCCGTGAGCTCCAGCAGATTCTGATCCTGGGCGATCGTGCCGCCCGCCGGCGCCGCGAGGCAGCTGCCGCCGGCGGAAAGGGGCCGGCCGGGCGTCTGGACCAGGACCAGGGCAAAGTCACTGGCGGACTCGCACTCGAAGCCCTCGTGCTGCCGGGCCATGGTCAGCTCGTTGCTGAAGCGCCCGCCGAAGATCGTGGTCCAGGACAGACGGGTCGAGTGACTGTGGACCGGAAGGTCGAAGGCGCGCGAGGTGAGAGTGTAGATGCCGAAATCCGACGGCTCGCGCGACACCTGGATGGAAAGATGACTCCAGGAGTAGGCGTGCGCGAGCTCGAGCCGGCTGTTGACCCCGAGCTGGATCGACAATTTGCCCAGCATGTTTCCCGCGGGAACCCGAAGCGGGTGAGGGCCGATCCCGCCGGGATCGACGTGGTAGGTGTCCCGGAGGATGTCGCGAAAGCGGAGGGCTTCGGCCAGCGTGACGCCACTGACCAGACTATCGGGGTCACGGCCAAAGACGGGATAGTTCTCCGGAAAGACATGGTTCTGCAGCCCGGCATCGAGGAAGAACGCGGCCCGGTCGTGCACGATGGGTCCGCCGAGCGTCATCGTGAGCTCCCTATCCACGAAATCGTTTACCCGGTTCCCCAGTGGGTCCCTCCCGACTAGCCCCCGCTCGCTGTAGTAGCCGCTGAGCGAGCCCTCCCAACGATTGCTTCCGGACTTGGTCACCGCGTTGATGAGCCCCGCGGCGAAGTTGCCGTAGCGCACGTCGAACGGCGCCGGGGTAATCTGCAGCTCCTGAATCGCCTCGATCGACAGTGTGCGGGCCCCGAGGACCTCGATGCCCCCCAATCCGGAGCTGCCCAGCAGGTCCTGGTTGGTCGCCCCGTCGATCTGGATCGCGTTGAGACGGTCGGGCTGGCCCGCGATCGAGAGGCCGCCGTTGGGCCTCCGCAGGACTCGCGGCGAGAGCGCCGCCAACTGGAGGAAGTCGCGATCGAACACCGGCACCCGGGCGACGGTGGACTCCGGGACGCTGTAGGACGGCCCGGTACGTCCCGGATTGATCAGGGGGTCGGGCTCGGCCGTCACCGTGATCCCGGTCAGCTCGTACGCGACCGGGCTGAGGGTGAAATCGGCGGTGACCCGCTGACCCAGCCCCAGCACGACGCCGCCTCGCGTCGCGGGCGCGTAGCCGACCGCCCGCACCTCCACCACGTAGGGCCCGCCGATCGAGAGCTGCTCCAGGGAGTAGCGCCCCTTCGCGTGACTCACGGTCTGCCAGCGCTCGCCGTTGCTCGTATTGGTGACTTGAATTGTCGCGTCTTCGATGCCGCTACTGTCGGGCTGGAGCACGCGCCCCTGGAGCGCTGCGCTGGTCGTTCCCTGGGCGTTGAGCGCGCGGGTGGCGAGGGCGAGGACGACACAGACGAGCGGGAGCACGCGGTCGTGCGTCCGGGCACGGTCGCGAACGGGTGAGATAGCGAGCGGAGCTGCCATCGCGGGCCCCCGCGGTGAGCCGGCTCAGCCTTGCGGCCGGTAGAGCTCCTGGTATGCCGAGTCGCCGCGCAGCGGCTCGAAATCCGGATCGATGTGGTCGGGCTCTCGCCGGCCTTCGTCGTACGCCCGGCGGAGTAGCCGGATGGCGGCGTCACGGTCGCCCCGAAGCAGCGCCAGCCTGGCTCGGGCGAGGCTCGCGGCGCCGCGCGCGGGCTGCCCGGCGAGCCACTGGTCCATCCGTACCGCCTCCGCAGGATCGCCGAGCCGGATGGCCACGGCCCCGAGGGCGGCGCGAGTCATCAGATCCTCACCGCCGTTGCCGTGCTGAGCCAACCGCAGCCGGTAGCCGTTCCGCACCCGGACCCAGTCGCCGAGATAGTAGGCCGGACTGAAGTGCTCCCAGAGACAAGGGATCTGGTCGTGGAACCCGGTCTGGTCGATATCGCGGCTGGTGAACCACTGGTCCGCCGCGGCCATCAGCCGCCCGGCCGGTTCCGGATGCCCGTGAGCCCGGAGCTCCAGCGCCAGGCACTCGACCTGCTGTCCGGGAAAGGCGTGGTCCCCCGGCGGGCGAGCCAGCCAGCCCCGGGCCAGGCTGTCCGTCGCCACCGTGTCGCCGAGCGCCGCCAGCGCCCAGGCCTCGTCGTTCTCGAGATGCATATAGCCGGGCACCTCCCGCAGTCCCTCGCGCGCCACCGCCAGCGCGGACCGGTAATCGCCCAGCGTGTGATGGGCTTCGGCCAGCCAATCCATGTACACCCCGAGCCGCCTACCGGTGAGCTGGAGCTTCCGGGGGTCGAATTGTTGGAGAATCTCGAGGCTGGCCCGGGGGCGATTCGTATGAGTCGCGGCAGTGGCCGCCAGGATGGTGGATCCGAGCGAGCGGGGCGAGGCCGCAAGCGCCGACCGGCTGGCCTGGTACTCCGCCTCGATGTCACCATCACAGTTGGCCCGAGCCCAGTCGAGCTGGGCGCGCTGGAGCGCCGAGAGAGAGGTCCGATGCCCGTCGAAGCCGTGCTCGAGGGTGCGGACCTCGTCGCACCCCCCGGCGAGCGCGAGCGCGACCACCAGTCCCGTGCGGGCCCCGACGTAGCTCGTGTCGATCTCCGCCGCGCGGCGGAGATGCTCGGCCGCGACGCCGAACTCGAACGTCCAGCCCGCCTCGTCGGCCGCCAGCATCTCCCGGTAGGCGTCGTACGTCGGCGGGACGCTGGGGTCCTGCCAGGGCACGAACGCCGGGCTCACCGCCACGGCGAGCCCCGCCATGACCCGTTGACGGAGGAGCTCGACCACCCGGGTCTCCTCCACCCGCGGACCGGCGACGGGCGCGAGCTGCAGCAGCATGCGCCCGCTGGCCGCGTCGACCAGTTGAACCTCGAAGTGCAAGCTGTCCTGCCGCAGGTAGTAGCTGCCCCAGAGGACCAGTCCCACGCCCATGCGTCGGGCGAGCTGGCGCGCGGGCCCGGGTCCCGGTCGAGGCTCGCCGCCGGCCTCGAGCGCGGCGGCGCGGCTGTCGTACACGTCGTGCAGCACGCCGGTGGCAGCGACGCCGCGGGCGATGTAGTCGCTGGCGATGTCGCCGACCGCATCGAGCGCCGGGTCGCTGGTCCGATTCTCGAAGCCCGCGACGACGACGCCCTTCGGATCCGGCGCGGCCGCCGGACGAGACCACCGGCGGGCCACCAGCGCCACCAGGGCCACGCCCACCAGCCCGACCAGCAGCGTCCGCCGGCCGATTCTGGACGGCATCCGGGCGGAAGCGTCTTGCGACGAAAGCGCTCGCGCCAACTCGGCCCCGTCCGCGAACCGGTCGGCCGGACGGGGGGCCAGCGCGCGAGCCAACGCCGTGTCGACCGTGACGGGCACCTCGGGCCGCAGCCGCCGGATCGGCGGTGGGGATTCGGTGAACCGGCGCTCCAGCGGTCCGCTCGACGAGGCTTCTTCCGTGCCCATCGGCAGCAGCATCCGATAGAGCACGCACCCGAGGCTGTACACGTCGCTCCGGGGATCCACCTCCCGGCTGCCGGCCGCCTGCTCGGGGCTGGCGTAGGCCACGGTCCCGATGGCGAGGCCGCTGTCGGTGACGCCCCGTTCCCCGACGCGCTTGGCCACGCCGAAGTCTCCCAGCAGCGCGTGACCCTGGTGGAGGAAGATGTTGTCCGGCTTCACGTCCCGATGCACGATGCCATGCCCATGCGCGTAGGCCAGTGCGTCGGCCACCTCGCGGGCGATCGTGATCGCCTCGGGAACGGAGAGCGGCGGCGAGCGTGCCAAACGACGGCCCAGCGTCTCGCCTTCCAGGTACGGCATCACGTAGTACGGGACGCCGGCGACCTGTCCGGAGTCATGCAGCGGCATGATGTGGGGGTGGGTGAGCGTGGCCGCGATGGCGATTTCCCGGCGGAAGCGCTCCAGGCCGATCGCGGCGGCAAGGTCGCGCGGCAGCACCTTGATCGCGACCAGGCGCCCGTGTTTCCGGTCCCGCGCGAGATAAACCGTCCCCATGCCGCCCCGGCCGAGCTCGCGCTCGACGGTGTAGCGGCCGGCCAGGGCGGCCGAGAGCTGGACTAGGAGGTCTGTCGTTGCGGCCATCCGACGAACGCGGATGGCTGGAAACATGGGGTCCGGCCGGAGACCCCGCCAGACGGCTCAAGGCAGGCACAGGACCCCGAAGGAGACCGTGGAGACCGAACCCCCCGTCACTTTCACGGACACCGGGTTCGGGCCCGGGAAGAAGCCTCCCACCGCGCAGTACGCCGGCGCCCCGGACAGTCCTACCGAGTGCCACCCCGCGGTAAGGCGCTCGAAGCTGACCGCATCGTTTGCCCCCACGTTCCTTGACGTGGTGCCTTCGAGGGTAATGGTGTAGCCGCTCGGCGTGGGGGTGTTGATGACCTGCGTGCTGACGAACACCTGAATGGTGCCGTAGGCCGGCGGCGGCGGAGCGCAGTGGACAGCGAACCTCACCTGGGCGGTGTCGCGGGCCGCCAGGGTGGCCCGTCGGGTACTCCCGTCAGGGACGGTGCACGTGGCGGCCAGATCGGTCAGCTCGAGGGTCAGGACGCCGGGGGGGAGCCCCGCGATAGTGATGGTTTCGTTCGCCCCGATGGGGCGGGTGCCCCGCCCCGGCAGGACCAGCTGATAGCCGTCGGGATCGGCGGGTGTACCCTCGCTGGTCGTCACCACCCGCAGCGCGGCGGTAGCGCCGCACGTGACCTCGAACCCCACGGTGGCGACCGTCCCGGCGGTCACCGACGCGCTTCGCAGATCGGCGCCCTGGACGGCGCAGTTCCCGGCCAGATCGAGCAGCGCGATGGCATGCGTGCCCGGCTCGAGCCCCTGGAAGAGCGTGCTGTCCGTGAGGCCGAGCCGGCGGTTGCCTTGTCCGTCCAGGCTCACCCGATAGCCGTTCGGGTCCGGCTCCGGCCCCGTCGTGGCGACGGTCACCCGGATCTCGCCGCTGTCCGGGAGCCCCGCCGAATTTTCGCACCCGGTGACCACGTCGAGGCAGACGGCCAGCAGGAGGCCGCGCCAGCTCGGCGATAGTCTCATTTCCATGAGGTCGGCCTGTCGCTGCGCGTACCACCGACTAGGACCGCGGCTGCGCCGCCAGCCGCCGGCATGATCATGGCCTCCACGCCCGCGTCGGTCTGCTCCGCAAAGGCGATCGCCGACCCGTCAGGAGACCAAACGGGCCGCCCGACGTCGCCACGGTGGAGTAGGGTGGAAGGACCGCCCTCAGCTGCGATGGTGGTCAGGCCGCTCCCGTCTACGCCCGGAAAGCAGCACGACCGGGCGTAGGCGATGCGGGTTCCGTCCGGTGACCAGGCCGGCGCGGCAGCCCAGTCGAACAGGCTGGAGTTGGTGAGCTGCCGCACGCCGGAGCCGTCTGCCGCCATGACGTAGAGGTTGCCCCCGCAGATGTCGGCAACGCAGTGACTGCGGGCGAAGGCGATATGTTGCCCATCGGGAGACCAGGTCGGCTGGCCCCCTTCCGCCAGCACCGTCAGACCGCTCCCATCCGCGCTCATCACGGACACGCCGCCGCTGGAGACGAAAGCGATCTTCGATCCGTCGGGTGACCAGACCGGCGTCCGGCCGGCCGCGAGGCGCACCGGGTGGGAGCCGTCGGCCATCATCGAGTAGACCGCGCCGTCCCCGTCACGGGTGCTCGCGAACACGATCCGGGACCGATCGGGCGACCAATCTCCGTCCCTGGCCTCGGCGCCGCGCGAGAGGTCGGTAAGCCCGCTGCCGTCCGGCGCCATCCGATAGACGTGGTCCTCGCCGGTGCGGTCACTGGTCAGCAGGAGGACGCCCGAGCTAGTGGTGTGACAGGCGACGCCGAAGGTGACCTCAGTGGCCGATCCCGTGAGCACGGCGACGGCCCTGGGGTTCGTGCCCTGCACAGTGCAGTTCGCGGCGATGCCGCTGAGGAGCAGGGAGTGGGGTCCGGCGGGCAGCCGGGAAAGCGTCACCAGCGAATTCATGCCGATCGGCGCACCGGTACCGCCATCGAGAGCCACGGTGTACCCGTCGAGGTCCGGGTTCGCCCCGGCGGTCCGGGTTCTGAGCGCGATGCTCCCGATGGCGGCGAGACAGCTGATCTGCAGGGTGACGCGCCCGCGGATGCCGCTCTCGACGGTCACCGGCCGAGGGTTGGACCCCGCAATCGCGCACTCGGCGGCCAGGCCCTGCAGCTCGAGCTCGTGCTCGCCAGGGGCCAGGTCGCTCAGCATCAGGGTCGCGTTGCTGCCGATCGGTTTGCCATCGCCATCCAGGGCCACCACGTAGCCATCCGGGTCCACCCGGTCGCCGGTCGTCACCGTGGTGATCTCGAGGGTGCCGGTGGCGGGTCCGGTCGGGGCGTCGCCGCAGGCCCCCAGGGCGGCGAGCCAGAAGGTGAGGTGTACTCGGCGCATCGAACCTCTCGTCGATCGGGATGGGTCGGCTTGCCCGGCCTCGGGCACGGGCGTATATGGTAGGGACCGCCGGTCAATCGCCGGTCAGCTTCCGATCAACCGGGCCCATGCTGCGTCTCACCACCTTCGGTGGCCTCACCCTCGCGCGCGGCGCCGAGGACCTGACTGGCGCGGCGACCCAGCGGCGCCGGCTCGCCCTGCTCGCGCTCCTGGCGGTTGCCGGCTCCGCGGGCATGAGCCGGGACAAGCTGCTGGCCTACCTCTGGCCCGAGAGCGATCTCGAGCGGGCCCGCCACGTCCTCAACCAGCTGTTGTACGCCCAGCGCCAGCAGGTCGGCGACGATCTGTTCCACGGGCGGAAGACGTTGCGGCTCAACCCCGCGCTCATCGCAACCGACGTGGGGGCGTTCGAGCAGGCGCTCGCCGCGGGTGACCTTCCGACCGCCGCCGATCAGTACGCGGGGCCGTTTCTGGACGGCTTTTTCGTGAAGGAAGCGCCCGAGTTCGAGCGCTGGGTGGAGGGGCAGCGCACCCGCCTGGCCCAGCGCGCGTTGGAGACCATGCGAGCGCTCGCCGAGTCCGCCGAGGGTGCGGAGGACCGGGGAGCCGCCGTCACCTGGTGGCGCAGGGCCGCAGCGATCGACCCGTTCGACGCGCGGGTGGCGCTCCGGCTGGTAGCCGCGCTGGGCGCCGCCGGTGACCGGCCCGGCGCGTTACGAGAGGCGAGTCGCTACGAGGCGGGCCTGCGGCAGGAGCTGGGCGTGGCGCCGGACGCGGCCTTCACCGACGCAGTCGCGCGCCTCCGGGGCGATCGGCCGACCTGACCGCCTGTCTCACCCGGCCGGACCGGCGGAATGCAGTCGGCATCGTTGCGTCGGGCCAAGGATTGTGGGGGCCGGTTCACACGAAGGACACCTGCCTTTCTGCGTGTCCTTCGTGCCGTCGTGGTGAATGGCCGAACAATGCCGGCCCGACGAGGCCATGCCGGCGCTAACCCCGAGTGATCGGGATGTTCACGCCGGCGTCCCGACTTGACCGCCTCCCGATCCGCACGTAATTACAGCGATCCTCCCCGCAGACCGGAGTCCCGGATGCGCATTGCCGTACCACAGGAAACCGCCCCCGGCGAGCGGCGGGTCGCGCTGGTGCCCGAATCCTGCAAGAAGCTGGTGCAGGCGGGCTACGAGGTGTCGGTCGAGGCCGACGCCGGCCGCGACGCCGGCTACTCCGACGCCGCCTATCGCGAGGCGGGCGCCACCATCGAGACCGACCGCGCCGCGCTGGTGAGCGACGCCGACATCCTGCTCAAGGTCGGGCCCCCGGCACGGGACGAGGCCGGCTGGCTCCGGGCCGGCGCGATCTATCTCGGCTCACTCATGCCGCTCCGGCATCTGGCGGCGGTCCGCGCGCTGGCCGCGCGGCAGGTCACCGCCTTCGCCACCGACGCGATTCCCCGGACCACCCGGGCCCAGTCGATGGACACCCTGAGCTCGATGGCCAACATCGCCGGCTACAAGGGCGTCCTGCTCGCCGCGGTCGAGCTCAACAAGTACTTCCCCATGTTCATGACCGCGGCCGGCATGGTGCCCCCGGCCAAGGTGTTCGTGATCGGCGCCGGGGTGGCGGGGCTCCAGGCCATCGCCACCGCCAAACGACTCGGCGCGCACGTGACCGCGACCGACGTGCGCCCCGAGGTGAAGGAGCAGATCGAGAGCGTCGGCGGGAAGTACGTCGGGATCGAGCTCACCGAGAGCGCGGCCGCCGGCGGCGGCTACGCCAAGGAGCTCTCGGAGGCGGACAAGGCGCGGCAACGGGAGATCCTGGCCGCCCAGGTCGCCCAGTCCGACGTGGTGGTGACCACGGCCCTCATCGGCGGGGTGTTCGCGCCCCGGCTCATCACCGCGGAGATGGTGCGGGCGATGCGGCCGGGCGCGGTGATCGTGGACCTGGCCGCCGACGGCGGCGGAAACTGCGAGCTGGCCCGGCCGGGGGAGACGGTGGAGGAAGGCGGGGTCACCATTCTGGCGCCGCTCAACCTCCCGGCCTCGCTGCCCCTGCACGCGAGCCTCCTCTTCTCCCGTAACCTCACCGCGTTCCTGCTCGCCTTCACCAAGGACAAGGCGTTCCAGGTGGACCTGAACGACGACATCCAGCAGGGCGCGCTCATCACCCACGCCGGCGAAGTGCGGCATGCCCGCACCCGCGAGGCGCTGGCCAAGGAGGGATCATGACGCCGGTGGAGACGGCCGCGCCCGCGGCCGATTTCTGGAGCCAGCTCTTCGTCTTCGTGCTGGCGTCGTTCATCGGACTGGGCGTGATCCGGCGGGTGAGCCGGCTGCTGCACACCCCGCTCATGTCCATCACCAACGCCATCTCGGCCATTGCGGTCGTCGGCTCGATCATCGTGACCGGCGCCGACTACCCGCGGGGCATCCGCCTGCTCGGCGCCGTCGCGCTGTTCGCCTCGATGACCAACATCGTGAGCGGCTTCCTGATCACCGACCGGATGCTCAAGATGTTCAAGACCGACAAGCCCGGCGCGGGCGGCCACTCATGATCCACGGCGTCGTCCAGCTCGCCTACATCATCGCGACCGGGCTCTTCGTCTTCGCGCTGCACTGGATGAACACGCCGGCTACCGCCCGGCGCGGCGTGTATGCGGGCGTGGCCGGCATGGTGCTGGCGGTCGTGGCCACGTGGGCTCAGCCCGAGGTGGTGCACCACGGCTGGATCGTGATCGCGATCGTGGCCGGGTTCGCGGTGGGCGTGCCGCTCTCCATGGTCCCGCTCACCGCGGTGCCCCAGCGGACCGCCCTGTCGCATGCTTTCGGCGGACTGGCCGCCGGGCTGGTCGGCGCGGCCAAGTACTACCTGTGGCTGGGTGAGGGACCGGAGAACCTGACCCCGTTCCGGATGATCGCCATCATCGTGGAGATCCTCCTCGGGTTCCTGACCTTCACCGGCAGCCTCATGGCCGCGGGCAAGCTGCAGGAGGTGAAGTGGATTCCCCAGCGGCCGGTCACCTATCCGGGGCAGAACATCACGAACCTGGCGCTTCTGGGCGTGGCGGTGGTCGCCGGGGTCGGCCTGGTGCTCCATCCGACCGCGCCCTGGGCGGCGATCGCGTTTCCCACCATCATCGCGCTGGCGCTGGTCTTCGGGGTGCTGCTCATCATCCCGATCGGTGGGGCGGATATGCCCACGGTGATCGCGATCCTCAACAGCTACGCCGGGCTCTCGGCGGTGGCGATGGGGTTCGTGCTGGACAACAAGCTGCTCATCACCGCGGGCGCGCTCGACGGCTCGAGCGGCCTGATCCTGGCCATCATCATGTGCAAGGCGATGAACCGCTCGTTCACCAACGTGCTGTTCGGCGCCTTCGGCCAGGTGCAGCAGGTCAAGGCCGGCGGCGAGGAGAAGGTCTACAAGGCCGAGACGATCGAGGGTGCGGCACAGGTGCTGGAGCAGGCCAACCTGGTGGTCATCATCCCCGGTTACGGGATGGCCGTGGCGCAGGCCCAGCACAAGGTGCGGGAACTTTACGACCAGCTCAAGAAGCGGGGCATCACCGTCAAGTTCGCGATCCACCCGGTGGCCGGGCGGATGCCCGGGCACATGAACGTGCTGCTGGCCGAGGCGGACATTCCGTACACCGACCTGGTGGAGATGGACGACATCAACCCCGACATGCCTCAGGTCGACGTCGCGCTGGTGGTCGGCGCGAACGACGTGGTGAATCCGGCGGCCCGCACCGAGAAGGCCAGCCCGATCTACGGCATGCCGATCATCGACGCCGACCGGGCCCGCACCGTGTTCGCCATCAAGCGCAGCAAGAACCCCGGATTTGCCGGGATCGACAACGAGTTGTATTTCTCGGACAAGACCTGGATGCTCTTTGGCGATGCCAAGAACGTGATCGGCGAGCTGGTCAAGCAGCTCTCCGGCGGAAGCGGAATGCATTGAGCCACACCGACAACCGAGGTAGGGGTATGCGCACGCTCGTCCCATGCGGAATCGTGCTGGCGCTGCTGCCGGCGACGGCCGCGGCACAGAACGACTGCCTGAAGGACTTCAAGATGCCCGCGGTGGGCTCCTGGGCAGAGTACAAGGGCACGTACCGCACCAACGAGCCCACCACCTGGCGGTATGCCGTCATCGGCAGCGAGACGCGGGAGGGCAAGGACCTGAAGTGGCTGGAGTTCAAGACCACGGGCGACAAGCCCGACAAGAACATGGTGTACCAGATGCTGACGCCGGGCACTCCTGCGGAGTTCGGCCAGGTAGAGGATGCCGTCTTCAAGTCGGGTGACAAGCCGGCGATGAAGATGAACTCGATGATGCTCGGCATGGCCCGCGGCCAGATGCAGAAGAACTCCGTGCTCAGCAACATTTGCGAGGGGGTCGAGCCGGCGGGTGAGGAGACCGTGGAGGTGCCGGCGGGGTCGTTCAAGACCACTCGGATGCACAATACCAAGTACGAGTCCGATGCCTGGGTGTCGGCCAAGGTCCCCTTTTACATGGTCAAGATGAAGGGCAAGGATTACGACATGGCGTTGGCGGCGGTAGGTGATGGGGCCAAATCATCGATCACGGAGACCCCGCAGGAAATGCAAATTCCGGGGATGGGAGAGCCGAAGAAGAATTCCCAATAGGGGGTCCCCCTATCAACGTCCCGCCCGACTGACGTTTCGGAACGGGGCGTCCTGCCAAAACTGCAGCCGACCTGCGCCCCAGATCACATACCTGCTGTGGGCCGGGTCGGGGTGACGCAAACCGCCATCCCGTCACATTTTACCTAAGGTGTTGATTTTCCGCATCTTAGGGTGTATATTCGCGCGTCTCGACCTGGGCAATGCCCGGGTCCCGTTGCAGGTATACTGTGCGGGGGACGAGAGTCCTAGGGGAGGCAACCAGCGTGACGATGAAGGCACGTGGCAAGCGTCGCCCGGTGCGACCGGCGCAGATCGCTCGTGCAATCGATGAAGGCCGTGAAAGTCTGGACCTGTATCTCGACGAGATCAGCCGGGTTCCCCTCCTCAACCGCGAAGAGGAGATGGAGCTGGCCCGGAAGGCGTTCAAAGGCAGCGTGGTGGCCCAGGAGAAGCTGGCCCGGCACAATGTCCGCTTCGTGGTCTCGGTCGCCAAGAAGTTCCAGAATCGGGGCGTGCCCCTGGTCGATCTGATCGGCGAGGGCAACCTGGGGCTCATGACCGCGGCCCGGAAGTTCGATCCGGACCGGGGGGTCAAGTTCATCTCCTACGCGGTCTGGTGGATCCGCCAGGCGGTCCAGGCCGCCATTGCCCGGCACGGCCGGCCCGTCCGGGTGCCCCTGAACCGTACCGCCGACCTGAGCCGGCTGGGTCGCACCACCACCCTGCTCAAGGATAAGCTGGGCCGTATGCCGACGACCGAGGAGCTGGCTCGCGCCACCGGCCTTACCGTCGAAGCGGTCCGGTCGCTCAGCGCGCTCAACTCCGAGGCGGTCCGGCTCGACCACCCGACCAGAGACGGGGAGGGGAACGAGCGGATCGAGCGCTTCACCAGCGGCGAGCAGGAAAGCACCGACATGACCACCATGGCGAACAGCCAGACCCGCGACATCGAGGCGGCGCTCGCCGCCCTGCCGCCGCGGGACGCCAAGGTGCTCCGGCTCTACTTCGGGCTGGATGACGGCAACAGCCGCACGCTGGAGGAGATCGGCCGGATGATGGGTGTCACCCGGGAGCGGATCCGCCAGCTCCGGGACCGGGCGCTGCTCCGGCTTCGCGAAGGCGAGACCGGCGATCGGCTGCGGGATCTCGTGGCCTGATCGCTGGCCCGGCTTGATAGGAACGGCCCCCGGATGCAGTACCGGGGGCCGCTTCGTTTTCCGCACGATCTCCTCCCGCTAGGCCAGGCCTTCGCGAAGGAACTGCCGAAGTACCCGCTGCAGGATCCCCCCGTGCCGGTAGTAATCCAGCTCGACCGCCGAGTTGAGCCGGACGATGGCCGGGAACGTGGTCGCCTTGCCGGACTCGTCCCGGGCCGTCACGCTCACCCGACCGCCGGGCGTGAGCCCCGACGCGATCCCCGTGACGCTGAAACTCTCCTTGCCGGTGAGCCCCAGGGAGGCCCGGTCGGTGCCGGGCTCGTAGGCCAGGGGCAGGACGCCCATGCCCACCAGGTTGCTGCGGTGGATCCGCTCGTAGCTCTCCGCGATCACGGCCTTGACCCCGAGCAGGGCCGGGCCCTTGGCGGCCCAGTCCCGGCTGGAGCCGGTCCCGTACTCCTTGCCGGTCAGGATGACGAGCGGCGTGCCCGCCTCCTGGTATCGCATCGCCGCGTCGTAGATCGAGATCACCTCGCCGGTCGGGAAGTGGAGGGTCCAGTTGCCCTCCTTGTCCGGGACCAGCGCGTTGCTGATGCGCACGTTTCCGAAGGTGCCGCGCATCATGACCTCGTGATTACCCCGCCGTGAGCCGAAGGTGTTCCAGTCCACCTGCTCCACGCCGTGCTCGCGGAGGTAGCGCGCGGCCGGGCCGTTCTTGGGAATCGAGCCCGCGGGCGAGATGTGATCGGTGGTGACCGAGTCGCCCAGGACGGCCAGGACCCGCGCCCCGGTGATGTCCCGGAGCGCGGGTGGCTCGGCGGGCAGATCGACGAAGAAGGGCGGCTCCTGCACGTAGGTCGAGGCCGAGTTCCAGGCGTAGCGGCTGCCCTCCGGCACCCGCAGTGCCTGCCAGGTCGTGTCGCCCTCGAACACCGAGCCGTAGCGCCGCTCGAAGAGCGCCGGGCTGAGCGCGGAGCGCATCGCATCCTGGACTTCCTGGGGGGAGGGCCAGATCTCGTGCAGGAAGACCGGCCGGCCGTCCCGTCCGGTGCCGAGCGGCTCGTGCTCGAGGTCGATGTCCACCCGCCCGGCCAGGGCGAAGGCGACCACGAGCACCGGCGAGGCCAGGTAGTTGGCCCGCACCTGGGGGTGGACCCGGGCCTCGAAGTTCCGGTTGCCGCTCAGCACCGCCGCGGTCACCAGGGAGTGCTCGTCGATCATCTGGCCGATCACCTCGGGCAGCGGTCCGCTGTTGCCGATGCAGGTGGTACAGCCGTAGCCCACCACGTTGAAGCGCAGCCGCTCGAGGTAGGGCAGGAGGCCGGAGCCCGCCAGGTAGTCCGTCACCACCCGGGATCCCGGGGCCAGGCTGCTCTTGACCCAGGGTCGGGTGGTGAGGCCCCGCTCCACCGCCTTCTTGGCCAGGAGCCCCGCCCCGATCATCACCGACGGGTTGCTGGTATTGGTGCAGCTGGTGATGGCGGCGATGACCACGGCCCCGTCGTGCAGCGAGATGTCGGCGCCGTCGAGCACGCCGTTCACCAGCGGCGGCGCATCCAGGTCGACCACCGCGGTGTGGGCCTCGGCGCCGTGCTCTCCGATGGTCACGTTCGCCCCGCCCTCGTTCATCCAGCGGGAATAGGCGCTCTGGGCCAGCTCGCGCCGCGCGGCGGGCACCGCGGGACCCATGAGCTGCGGCAGGTTCACCATGAAATTCCGCTTGAGCTGATTGAGCGGCACCCGGTCCTGCGGGCGCTTGGGGCCCGCGAGGCTGGGCACGATGCTCGAGAGATCGAGCTCGAGGGTGGCGCTGAACACCGGGTCCGGCGTGGCGTCGGTGCGGAACAGCTCCTGCTCCTTGCAGTAGCGCTCGACCCGCTGGACCACATCGGCGCCTCGGCCGGTCCGCTCCAGGTAGCGGAGCGTCTCGTCGTCCACCGGGAAGAAGCCCATCGTGGCCCCGTACTCCGGGGCCATGTTGGCGATGGTGGCTCGGTCGGCCAGGCCCAGCGACGAGAGCCCCGGACCGAAGAACTCTACGAACTTGTCCACCACCCCTTTCTTTCGCAGTATCTCGGTCGCGGTGAGCACCAGATCGGTCGCCGTCGTCCCGATCGGGAGCGCGCCGGTGAGCTTCATCCCCACGACTTCGGGGATCAGCATGAAGTAGGGTTGGCCCAGCATCACCGCCTCGGCCTCGATCCCGCCCACACCCCAGCCCAGCACGCCGAGTCCGTTGATCATGGTGGTATGGGAATCGGTGCCGACCAGCGTGTCGGGGTAGGCGATCAGCTCCCCGAACTGCTCCCGGAGCTGTACCACGGGCGCCAGGTACTCGAGGTTCACCTGGTGCACGATCCCGGTGCCGGGCGGGACCACCCGGAAGTTGCGGAAGGCCCGCTGGGCGAACTTGAGCAGCTGATAGCGCTCGACATTCCGCTCCATCTCCAGCTCCACGTTGAGCTGGAACGCCTTCTGCGAACCGAAGTAGTCCACCTGGACCGAGTGGTCGATCACCAGGTCGCAAGGGACCACCGGGTTGATCCGGTCGGGATCCCCTCCCATGCGCCCCATGGCATCGCGCATGGCGGCGAGATCGACCACACAGGGCACCCCGGTGAAGTCCTGCAGCACCACCCGGGCGGGCATGAAGGGGATCTCGCTTCGGGCCGCGCCGGGCCGGTGCCAGCTCCCGAGCTGGCGGACGTGCTCCTCGGTCACGAGGCCACGGCCGGCGAACCGGAGCGCATTTTCCAGGAGGACCCGGATGCTGAACGGCAGGCGGTCGAGCTCCGCCACGCGCTGTCGGGCGAGCTCCGCCAGGCGATAAATGGTGGCCTTCTCCCTGCCCACCTGGAGCGTGCCGCGGGAGCCGAATGGGTTTGGTGCGTGAGCGGACATATGCCGGCGTCGATTGAGTTGGTCGCAATATGGGTGGGTGCCGGGGGAGGCGGGAGGGCAAACCGACCGTGCTATCATCCTCCCATGCCGATCCCAGTGCCGTACGCCATTACCAGGAGGGACGACGGGCTCCTCATCGAGTGGGATGAGACCGGGCATCGGGCGCTCTATCCCGCCCGGGCCCTGCGTCTGGCCTGTCCCTGCGCCGCCTGCGTGGAGGAAATGACCGGGCGCCAACTTCTCGATCCGGCTGCCGTGCCGCCGGGGGTCCGGCCGGTGTCCGTGGCGCTGGTCGGAGGATATGGGCTCCAGGTCCAATGGAGCGATGGGCACGCCACAGGCATCTATACCTTTGAGCGGCTCCGGCGCGCCTGCCCCTGCGACGCCTGCCGGACCGACCGGGAGGGCGACCCTTCCGGGTGACGGTGGACACAGCCCCGCTACGCCGCGGCGGGCTACGCTCCGGGACCGTTGTGGGCGCCCTCAGCGCCCCGGGGCCGGGCGATCCAACGCGGCCGACTTGCGCCGCCGGCCGTTGGCCCACACTGTGGAAGAGTGCCCCGGCGGCCCTCGCGGATCCGAGCGCGGCCCCGGTCGGCGGGGCCGTCACGTGGAGGCTTCCCTATGGCGGAACGGTCTCACTCTATCGGCACCGAAGGGCTGGACGTCGGCATCATCGGCGGGCTCGCGGTGGCCGTGTGGTTCCTCATCCTCGACATCATCCGCGGCCACCCGCTGCAGACGCCTAGCCTGCTGGGCCAGGTCGTGTTGTTCGGCGACTCGACACCCGAGACCAGCTTCGTCTTCGGGGCCTTCCTGTTGTACACCGCCTTTCACTTCCTGATCTTCGCGCTCGTCGGCATGGGCCTGGTGGCGCTGGTTCACTGGAGTGTGAACAACTCCATCGTCCGGTACGCGATGCTGCCGCTCTTCCTCGCGTTCGAGGTCATCTTCTACGGGCTGCTGGAGCTGCTGTCGGAGCGGACCAACGAGCTCTTCCCCTTCTGGGCCGTGCTCGGGGCCAACACCCTTGCCGCGGTCTGTATGGGGGTCTATCTCTGGCGGCGGCATCCCGCGCTCAGGCGCTCGATTCAGGAGACCCCGCTGGGGGCGGCGCCGTTGCATTAGGGGCGCGGGGGGGCGCAGGGAAGGCTAGCTGTCATCCCAAGCGCAGGGAGGGACCTGCTGAGCCGGACTTCGACGCCGGCTCAGCGGTCCCTCTCTGCTTGCGCGCCTCGGGATAACAGGGGTTCCCTCCTGCGCCCCTGCGCCCCTGCGCCCCTGCGCCCCTTCCCGTATAGCTTTCCCCCTCACCACCACGGCCAAGGTCTCGTTGCCCCGCCCAGTTCGCTCGTCGCTCCTTCCGCTCCTTCTCTGCGCCGGCCTCGGCGCGACTCCGCTCGCCGCGCAGCTCGAGCCCCCGTCCACGGGCGGCCTGGTGGCGCTCGACCAGGAGCTGCGGATGCTGGGGCATTACCGGCGAGTACTGGTCATCGGGGCCCATCCCGACGACGAGGACACCGAGTTGCTCACCGTCCTGGTGCGGGGTACGGGTGCCGAGGCGGCCTATCTGTCGCTCAACCGGGGAGAGGGCGGCCAGAACCTGATCGGCCCCGAGCTGGGGGAGGCGCTCGGCCTGATCCGGACCGAGGAGCTGCTCGCGGCCCGACGGCTGGACGGGGCCCGGCAGTACTTCACCCGGGCCTACGACTTCGGCTTCTCGAAGACGCTCGACGAGACCTGGGTCCAGTGGCCGCGCGACACGATCCTCAAGGACGTGGTGCGGATCGTCCGGCGGTTCCGGCCCCAGGTGCTGGTCTCGATCTTTCGAGGCAATCCCCGCGACGGGCACGGCCAGCACCAGGCCGCGGGATGGGTGACGCGCGAGGCTTTCGATGTGGCGGGCGATTCGACCCGCTTCCCGGAGCTGCTCCGGGAGGAGGGGCTGCAGCCGTGGACCCCGCTCAAGCTCTATCGGAGCGCCCGCTTCGACACCGCCGCGACGACCCTGGTCCTGGACGGCGGCACTCTCGACCCCGTGGTGGGGAAGTCGTATCACCAGATCGCGATGGCGGGGCGGAGCCTGCATCGCTCCCAGGACATGGGGCAGCTCCAGACCATCGGCCCCTCTCCGGTTCGGCTCGCGCTGCTTGAGGAGCGAGTGGAGGCCGACACAACCGCGGGCCTGTTCGCCGGGGTGGATACCACCCTCGATGCCATGCCCCGGCGCGAGGGCGGCAAGAACTCCAGCGCGCACGACGCCCGTCGCCGGTTCGCGGCCCGGGTGGACAGCGCCCGGGCGCTGTTGCATCCGGGCGGGCTCCGGGCTGTCGCGGCCGTGCTGCGGCGCGCCGAGCGTGATCTCTTTCCCGAGGGCGACGACGGGCGCGCCCACCTGCTGTTCAGCACGATCGAGCAGAACGATCAGCGGCGCCACCTCGAGCGCTCGCTGGCCCTGGCCTCGGGGCTGGTGCTCGATGCCGTGGCCGACGATGACCGGGTGATGCCGGCTCAGCCGGTGGCGGTGGAGGTGAGCCTCTGGAACGCGGGCAGCGATACCCTGCGGGTGGACGGCGGCGTGGTCCCCTCGGCGCTGTGGCACGTCGAGGGAGAGCTGCCGCCCGAGACGACCCTTCCGCCGGGCGCGATCCAGCGGACCACGGTCACGGTCGTGCCGGACAGCGCGGCGCCACTCACCACGCCCTACTTCCTGCGCCGGCCGCGGCAGGGGAGCATGTACGACTGGTCGGTCACGACCGCGGTGGAGCGGGGCGAGCCGTTCGGGGCCGCGGAGCCCATGGCGCGGGCGGTGCGTCTCGACGCGGGCGGCGACCTCTCGCGTGAGGTGAGCTTCCGGGTCAACGATCAGGCGTTGGGTGAGGTCCGCCGGCCGCTCACCGTGGTGCCGCGGGTGGACGTGAAGCTCGACCCCTCGGCCGATCTCTGGTCGCTCCTCGTTTCCGGGACGCACCGCTTCACCGTCACCCTGACCCATGGCGCCCGGGACACCACCGCCGGACGGGTGCGCCTGCAGCTCCCCTCGGGCTGGCCGGCCGTCCCGTCCAAGCCCTTCCGCCTGGTCGGGCAGGACGAGCGCGAGTCGTTCGTCTTCGATGTCCGCCTGCCCAAGGGAGCCGCTGCGGGCACCGTCACGATCGGCGCGGAGGCGCGGGACAACGCCGGCCAGGCCTGGTCGACCGGCCTGTACACCGTGGACTATCCCCATATCCGGCCCCGCTCCTACGCGGTCGAGGCGCTGGCCGAGGTGCATCTCGCCGACCTGGCGCTGCCCAAGCTCACCGCGGTGGGCTACATCCGGGGCGCCTCCGACCGGGTGCCCGAGGCGCTGCAACGCGCGGGTCTTCCGGTGACGCTGCTCGACCATCGCACGCTCGAGCACGGCGACCTCGACCGCTTCAACGTGATCGTGGTCGGGCCGCGAGCCTACGAGACCGACTCGACCCTGGTGGAGAACAACAGCCATCTGCTCGAGTACGCCCGCCAGGGCGGTCTGGTCATCGTGCAGTACCAGCAGCACTTCTACTTCGAGGGCGGCTTCGCGCCCCTGCCGATGACGGTGGGTGGACCGCCGCTGTCCGCCGAGGGGGACAGTACCGGCGCGCCGGGAGGCTCCCCCAACTCCCGGCAGCCGTCGCCGACCATCAGCCACGATCGGGTGACCGACGAGAACGCCCCGGTGCGCGCGCTGGCGCCGGACGATCGGGTGCTCACCCGTCCCAATCGCCTGACCGAGGCCGACTGGGTGGGCTGGATCCAGGAGCGCGGGCTCTACTTCGCCCGCAGCTGGGATGCGGGCTATCGGCCGGTGCTCGAGACCCACGACCCGGGCGAGGCCCCGCTCGAAGGGGGTCTCCTGATCGCCTCGGTGGGGAAGGGCACCTACGTCTACACCGGACTCAGCTTCTTCCGGCAGCTTCCGGCGGGGGTGCCGGGAGCGTTCCGGCTGTTCGCGAACCTGCTCGCGCTGGCCGACCGGACGCCGACCCGGTGAGCGTGGCTTCGCCGCCGGTTCACCATTCCGATACGAGACGCGCCAAGGGCACCGACGGGAGAACCACTCGGGGGTGGTGCGCCACCCCCTGGCTGGTCGGACTGCTGATCGTCGGCTGCCGAGGAGACGGCAGGACACCGGTCGTGCTGTATTCGCCCCACGGCCGGGATCAGCTCACCTTGCTGGAGCACGAGTTCGAGCGCCGTCGGCCCGACATCGACGTGCGTTGGCTCGACATGGGCTCGCAGGAAGTGCTCGACCGGCTCCGCTTCGAGCGGGTCAATCCGCAGGCCGACGTCTGGTTCGGCGGGCCGACCACCATCTTCGACCGCGGCGTCCACGACTCGTTGCTCGCGCCGTACCGGCCGACCTGGGCCGCCGCGGTCGGCCCCGCGGGCGTCGGCCCGGACGACCTCTACTATCCGGTCTACCGCACGCCGGCGGTCATTGCGTACAACAACCGGCTGGTCCGCCCCGAGGAGGCGCCAGGAGACTGGGACGACGTCCTCGCCCGGCGGTGGTACGACAAGGTGCTGATCCGCGATCCGATGGCCAGCGGCACCATGCGCGCCATCTGGGGTCTCGTGCTGCAGCGAAGCATCCGGGAGACCGGCGACACCACGGCCGGCATGGCCTGGCTCCGCCGGCTCGACGGTCAGACCAAGGCGTACGCGCTGAATCCGGCCATCCTCGACGCCAAGCTCGCCCGGGGCGAGGGGCTGGTGACGCTGTGGGATCTGCCGGACATCCTGATCAGCCGAGGCAAGGGGATGCCGTTCGGCTATGTCTTCCCCCGGAGCGGCACCGTCGTGATCGACGATGCCATCGGGCTGGTGCGCGGTGCCCGGCATCCGGCGGCGGCGAAGGCGTTCATCGATTTCGTCGGCAGCGTGGACGGCCAGCTGATCGCGGCGCGGGGAGTGTTCCGGCTGCCGGCCAGGGCCGACCTGCCGCAGGACCGGGTCCCGGCGTGGGTGGCCGGCGTCGAAGCCGAGATGAAGGTGACGCCGGTCGACTGGGCCCTGCTGGCGAGTCAGGGAGCGGCATGGATGAGCTACTGGGACAGCCACGTTCGCGGCACCGGCCGGAAAGCGCCATGAGCCCGTTCCTGCAGCTCGACAGCCTCGTGAAGCGCTTCGACGGGACGCTCGCGGTGGATCGAGTCTCGCTCGCGCTCGAGCGGGGCGAGATGCTGGCCCTGCTCGGCCCCAGCGGAAGCGGCAAGACGACGACGCTCCGGCTGCTCGCCGGGTTCGAGTCGCCCGACGCGGGGCGCGTGCTGGTGGACGGCGAAGACGTGACCGGGGTCGAGCCGGTGGCGCGCCGGTTCGGCATGGTGTTCCAGCACTACGCCCTCTTTCCCCACCTCGACGTCGGCGCCAACGTCGCCTTCGGGCTCGAGTCCCTGGGCGTGCGCGGCGCCGAGCTGGACCGCCGGGTGTCGGAGGCCCTCGCGCTGGTGGACCTGACGGGGTTCGAGCGCCGCCGGATCGGGCAGCTCTCCGGGGGGCAGCAGCAGCGAGTGGCGCTCGCCCGGGCCCTGGCCCCGGAGCCGAAGGTGCTCCTGCTGGACGAGCCGCTCTCCAACCTCGATCCGTCGCTCCGGGAGCGTACCCGGCACGAGCTCCGCGAGCTGATCCGCCGCCTCGGCATCACCACCGTGCTCGTGACCCACGAGCAGGAGGAGGCCTTCGACCTCGGTGATCGAGTGGCGGTGCTGCGGCAGGGGCGGCTGGAACAGGTCGGCACGCCGGACGAGCTCTACGCCGAGCCGGCAAATCTGTTCGTGGGCGGATTCGTCGGCCGGTCCAGCGTGGTGCCCGCGATGGTCCTGGGTCCGGCCGACTCGGGCGACGGGGTGCGGGTCGCGATCGAGGGCGTGGAGTGGCATCTCGAGGGAGTCGGCTGTCCCGCCGCCGGGCCGGTCGAGCTGCTGGTGCGCCCCGAGGCGCTCCGGTTCGTCCCGGAGGGAGCGGGAGCTTTGCCGGTGACCGTCCTGGCCAGCCGCTTCGTGGGACCCGGGGCGCTCTTCGCGACCGCGACCGGTGCCGGGGTCACGATCGAGGTGATGGCGCCGATCCGCTCGGTCGCGGTCGGCGGCCGCTCGGCGATCATGCCCAGCCGGCGCACCGGCGGCGGGATTCATCTTTATCCGGCGGGGGCGTGATCCGGACCCGAGCGGCGAGAGTCACGGCCGGCCTGCTCCTGGTCCTGCTGCTGTGGCTGGTGGTCTATCCCCTGGTGCTGGTGCTGCTCGACGGGGTGCACGGACCCGCCGGCTGGACCCTGGAGCACGTGCGGGCGTTCCTGGCCCGGCCGACCGAGTGGCGGGCCCTGTGGGGCAGCCTGTGGATCTCGCTCGCGAGCGTGGTGCTCGCGGCCGCGGTGGGCATCCCGCTGGCGGTGCTGTTCTCCCGCTACGACCTTCCGGGCGCGCGTCTCCTCGGCGGATTGGTGGCGCTGCCCGCCGTGCTGCCACCGCTGGTCGGGGTGATCGCGTTCCTGTTCCTCTACGGTGAGACCGGATTCGTCTCGCTCCTGCTGATGAAGCTGCTCCGGCTGCAGAATCCGCCGTGGCGGCTCGAGGGCGCGGGGGCGATCCTGCTGGTGCACGCCTATTCGATGTACGTGTACTTCTATCTCTTCGTGCGGGCCGGCCTGGCCGCGCTGGATGGGGCGCAGCTGGAGGCGGCCGCCAGCCTGGGGGCGGGTCGTTGGCGCACGGTGTGGCGGGTGGTTGTCCCCCAGCTCCGTCCGGCGCTGATGGGCGCGGCACTCCTCACCTTCATGACCTCGCTGGCGTCGTTCAGCGCGCCGTACATCTTCGGCGGCGGGTTCCGGGTGATGACGACGCAGATCGTCTCCACCCGGCTCAACGGCGAGAACGAGCTGGCGATGGTGGAGACGGTGTCGCTGACGGTGCTCGCGCTGCTCGCGCTCCTGCTTCTCCGGGGGACCGCCCCGGCGTCGGAGCGCGGTGGCGGTCGCAAGGGGGCCGCTCCTGCCCGGATTCCGATCCGGCGGCCGGCCGTGCGGTGGGTGGCCACGGGACTGGCGTGGCTCCTGGTCCTGGTCCTGCTGCTGCCTCACCTGACCCTGCTGCTGGTCTCCTTCGTGCCGGTCGGGACCTGGACCACCGAGCCGCTCCCGCCGGCATACACCATCCACAACTACGTCGCCCTGCTCCAGGACCCGGTCCGCGCGCGGCCACTGGTGAACAGTCTCTGGCTCGCCACCGCTGCCACCATAGCCGCCGTGGCGATCGGACTGGCGGGGGCGCTGGTGGCGGCCC
>DATCWW010000567.1:0-14516 GCA_036566145.1 Gemmatimonadales bacterium | reverse complement strand
CCTGCGCCGCCTCGGCGCAGCAGCCGGCCACGCCCGCGGCTCCGCCCCCGCCCCCCGCGGCGCCGGTGCCGACCATGAGTCTCTCCGGCCAGAACATCGCGGTCATGCCGATCACCATGGTCGTGGCCGACCCCGCCCTGGCGAGCGACAGCCTCTACGCGCCGTGGCGCGATCACCGCACGGCCCTCTCCATCGCCGACAGCCTGATCGGTGACGCCTTTGCCGGGCGCGCGCCGGAGGTGAAGTGGGTGCTCCCGCCCGAGCTGCGGAAGGTCGCCCGGCGCTCGCCGGGGATCGTGGGCGATCCCGACCTCATGGGTCAGGCGGTGCTGCGCTCCCACAAGCTGCACGACATTCCCGACCCGCTCCGCTCCTCGCTCCGGAACCTCATGGCGGTGGTGGGCGGCCGGACCGTGATGGTGCCCGCGGTGATCGGCTTCGGCCGCCAGGCCGACGGGCGGATCCGGGCCGACCTCACCTTGGTGATCGCCGACGTCCGCAACGGGCGGGTGCTCTGGCGCTCGGTGCCCAACGGCACCGGCGGGACGCCTCGCGAGGCGCTGGACTCCGCCCTCACGGTGGCCCTGCCGGTCGACGTCGGCGGGCCATGACCTACGACGTCACCCTGATTCCGGGCGACGGGATCGGTCCGGAGATCACCGCCCAGACGATCCGGGTGCTCGAGGCCACCGGCCTCCGCTTCAACTGGGACGAGGAGCTCGCGGGCGTGGCGGCGGTCGAGGCCACCGGAACGCCGCTCCCCGACGCCACCGTCGAGAGCATCCGCAAGAACGGCATCGCCCTCAAGGGGCCGCTCACCACGCCGATCGGCACCGGGTTCCGCTCGGTCAACGTCGGCCTCCGCAAGGAATTCGAGCTCTTCGCCAACGTCCGCCCCGCCAAGACCATCGTCCCCGGCGGCCGGTTCGAGAACGTGGACATCGTGCTGGTGCGGGAGAATCTCGAGGGGCTCTATATCGGGGTGGAGCACTTCGTCCAGATCGGTGACGACCCGCGCGCGGTGGCCGAATCGATGGCGATCGTGACCCGCAAGGGGTGCGAGCGGATCGTGCGCTACGCCTTCGAGTACGCGCTCAAGCACGGGCGTCGCAAGGTCACCATCGTGCACAAGGCGAACATCCTCAAGATGGTGAGCGGGCTGTTCCTCGAGGTAGGCCGCACCATCGCCAAGGAGTACGAGGGGCAGCTCCAGAGTAACGACATGATCGTGGACAACACCGCGATGCAGCTGGTGCTCCGGCCCGAGCAGTTCGACGTCATGGTGACCACCAACATGTTCGGCGACATCCTGAGCGACGAGGTGAGCGGGCTGGTGGGGGGCCTGGGCCTCGCGCCCGGCGCCAACATCGGCACCAAGGCGGCGATCTTCGAGGCCGTCCACGGCAGCGCTCCCGACATCGCGGGGCAGAGCCTGGCCAACCCCTCGGCCCAGATGCTCGCCGCGGCGATGATGCTCGATCACCTCGGCGAGCTGGACCGGGCCGAGCGGGTGCGGCGCGCGGTCATCGACACCATCGTGCTGGACCAGGTGCGTACCCGCGACCTCGGCGGCACCGCCAGCACCACCGCCTTCGGGGAAGCCGTTGCTCGGCGGGTTGCCTGAGGTCCCTTGCGCGCGCTGCGGGGAGCGGATCGCGGGGCTGCCCTGGGGCGAGCTCTGCCCGGCCTGCCGTGCCCAGCGGCAGCGGCGTGCATCCCGGCTGGCCAATCGCATCTCCCTCGCGGCGACGGCCCTGATGGGTCTCTACGTCGCCTTCCGCATGCCCCCCGATCCGATGGCTCGGCTCTATGGGGCGATCGCCGTCCTGGCGACCTACATCATCGTGCGCCGCATCGCGGCGCGCGTCGCGTTGGAGACGATGACATGATGCGTGTGGCGGTGGTGGCGGCGCTGGCGATGCCCCAGATCCTGGCGGGACAGACGTCGCTCACGATCTACAACGACGGGCGGGTGCTGGTGCGGCGCGAGCTTCCGGCCAAGCTCCCCAAGGGCTCCTCCACCCAGCGGCTCGGGCTGGGCGCGCTCGATCCCGCGTCCGTGTTCTCGCTCGACCCCGATGTCACCCTGCTCCGGCTGAGCTACGACGGCGCCACCGACGAGGCCAGCGTGCTCCGGCGGTCGGTGGGCAAGCGGGTGGTGTTCCGGATTCCGGAGTCCACCGACACGGTGAGCGCGCTGGTGGTAGGCGTGGACCCGCTCCGACTCCGCATGCCCGACGGCCGGGTCACCTTCTCACCGCCCGGCGCGGCGCTCTACCCCGCCGACGTCGCGGTGGCCGATCCGACTCTCACGCTCGACCTGGAGAGCGCCCGCGCCAAGGAGGCGCTGGGCCTAGGCTACTTCACCGGAGGCGCCGCCTGGCAGGCGAGCTATCAGGCCGTGCTCGGGCCCAAGGAAGCGCGGGTGACCGGAATGGCGGTGCTGGAGTCCCAGGCGCTCCGCTCCGACAGCGCCCGGATCCAGCTCCTCGCCGGCAATGTGGGACAGGCCCAGCCCGCGGCCCCGCCGCCGATGCTGCTGGAGAAGCGGGCGCAGATGGCCGCGTTCGCCGACGCCATGGCCGTGGAACAGCGGGTCGGCGAGTTCCACCTCTACACCCTCCCGGGGCGACATAGCCTCCTGCCGGGGCAGACCACGTCGGTGGCCCTGTTCGCGCCGGCCCAGGTGCCCTACGAGCGGACCTACGAGGTCCGGGGACAGATCCCCTACTGGGGCATCCTCCCGCAGCAGGGCGAGGAGGAGAGCGTGCCGGTCCAGGTGAGCTATACCCTCAAGCGCCCCCGCGACGGCGAATTCGGCCGGCGCCCGCTGCCCGGCGGGGTGGTGCGGCTCTATCAGGCGGACAGCAGCGGGCAGCAGCAGCTGGTGGGCGAGGCCGCGCTCCAGCACACCGCCGCGGGCGAGGACGTACGGCTCGCCGCGGGCACGGCGTTCGACTTCACGGCCAAGCGGATCCAGACCAGCTACGTGACCCGGCGCGACAGCACCAAGGCCGGCGGGGTGCGCACCGTCGCCACCGCCGACTATCGGGTGACCATCGCCAACGCGACCGACAGCACGGCGACGGTGGACGTGCTGGAGGAACGGGGCGGAGAGTGGTCGGTGCTCTCGAGCTCGGTGCCGGCCGAGAAGCTCTCGTCCACCCGCACCCGCTTCAGGGCGAAGGTGCCGGCCCGGAGCGAGGCGGCGATCACCTACCGTGTCCGGATCGTCTGGTAGATGACCACCCCGATCACCATCGCGCACCTGTCCGATCTCCATTTCGGCGGCTACGCCGACCTGGCCCAGATCGAAGCGCTGGAGAAGTTCGTGCCGACGATCGGGGCCGGCCTCACGGTGATCTCGGGCGACCTGAGCCAGCGCGCGCGGCACGGGGAGTTCCAGGCCGCTCACGCCTTCGTCGAGCGTCTCCGCGCCGCCATGCCGGTGCTCGTGGTCCCCGGCAATCACGACATCGAGTGGTGGCGCAGTCCCATGGGGCTGGCCGGGGAGCGCCGCAAGTACGCCAAGTACAGCCGGTATTTCGGTGATCTCCGCCCGGTCCTGGAGATTCCGGGGGCCATCGTCGCCGGAGCGCTCAGCAGCTACGGCGTCGCCCCGGGCTCGCTGACGTGGAACATTCGTGACGTCGCGGTGAAGGGACACTTACCCCGCGCAGAAACAGACCGGGTGAAGGCGATCTTCGCCTCGTCGCCCCCCGGGCTCGCCCGTATCCTGACCTTCCACCACAACGTGCTGCCGGGCGGCATCAGCCGCCGCATGGGCCTGGCCCGCTGGCGCTCGGCGTACCGCCGGCTCCTCGCCACCGGCGCCGACGTGATCCTCTGCGGGCACGACCATCAGGAGGGGGCAGGGCAGATCGAGGGCGCGGTCGCGGTCAGCACCTCGGGGACCCACAGCTCGCGCGCCCGGGGCGGACGCCCCTCCGTGTTCAACCTGATCCGGGTGGACGACCACGCGGTGCACATCCAGCACTACCGCTGGGAGCCGAAGGAGCGCCGATTCCATCCCTCGGATGCGTTCAGCTTCGCCCGAGCCGGCGCGCCCAAGGTGGCAGTGTCGATCGCCGGCGGAGACCAGGGGCTGTGAGCAGCCTGCCGGATTACCTCCCCGAGCGGCTCCGCCGGCTTGGCCTCCGCGACGTCGCCCGCATCCTCACCCACACCAACCGCACCGTGATGGTCAGCATCGGCTCCGATGGGACCGTCCGGATCCATCGCGGCTTTGCCTGGGCGTCGGACCGGGTGCTCCGGGCCGTCGTGCGCTTTCTCGATCCGCGAGTACCTCGCCGGCTGCGCCGGGAGGCACAGCGGGAGCTGCTGGCGTTTCCGGCCGAGCTGTACGCGCCGCCGCCGCCTCGCGCCCCCCGGCCCGAGCCGGTGCGCTCCGGAGACCTGCGACTCGTGGAGCAGTTGCGGCAGACCCACGCCGAGCTCAATCGCCGGCATTTCGGCGGCGCGCTGGGCGAGCTTCCCATCCGGCTGTCGGGCCGGATGCGAACCCGGCTGGGCGAGCTGGCGGTGGAGCTCCGCACCGGGCGGCCCCTGGAAATCACCATCAGCCGCCGGCACCTGGCCCGGCACGACTGGTCCGAGATCGAGCACACGTTGCTCCACGAGATGGTGCATCAGTGGCAGGCCGAGAGCGGGCTTCGGGTGGACCATGGGCCGACCTTCCGGCGGAAGGCGCGCGAGGTCGGGGTGCTGCCTGCGGCGCGGCGCGAGGTCCAGCCTGTTTTCCGGCACCGACGGGCTAGTTAGACTTGAGGCTGCTCCCCGGCGGTCCCGCCTGGGCCCAAGTCGGTAGCAGTCACCTCTTTGCATACATCGCGATGGCTCCGGGAGCACGGCGAGCGGAGGGAACGGGAATTGCTCGGACCGCGCGGTGTCGACCGTCTACCTAGCTCGTTGCCCTATCAAGAGTTGCAAGGCGGTCCACGGCGGGGGAAAGCTCGCTCGGCGCCGGTCCGACGGCGCGGTGACTCTCCTCCCCGAACCGGTACCATTCCACGTAAGCGCTTGTCCGCAAGGTGGTTCCGCTGCGAAGCCCGTTCCGCCGCGAGGCGGGACGAAGGTGCGGCATTGAACCCTGACGGAGGCGTCATGCGGCAGCATTCGTTGCGATGATACCACATGTGGCGGCCCCGCTTTCCGAAGGGACCATGACCCCCACCGACGCCAGCGGACGACTCGCCCCTGCCGCGCGGCTCACGGTCGCGGTCATCGCGGCATGTCCATTCCCGGCGCGCCGGGGAACGCCGGTTCGGATACAGCGGCTCGCCGAGGAGCTCACCCAGCGGGGCCACCGCGTCGTGGTGGTGACCTACCATCACGGCACCGGGGAAGCCGACCCGAGCGTCGAAGTCCGCCGGATCCGCCCGATCCGCAGCTACAACAAGCTCGGCCCCGGCCCCAGTTACCGAAAGCTGCTGCTGCTCGACCCCATGCTCATGGTCAAGCTGGCCGGGATCCTCCGCCGAGAGCGGGTGGACGTGATCCATGCCCATCACTTCGAGGGACTCGTCGTGGGTGCGGTGGCCCGTGTGGGGCGGCGGATCCCGATGGTCTTCGACGTGCACACGCTCCTCAGCTCGGAGTTGCCGCAGTATCCGATGCGCTTCATGCCGGGCGCGGTCAAGCGGGTCCTGGCCTCGGTCGGCGACCGGCGCCTGCCGCATTGGGCCGATCATGTGGCCGTGGTCACCAAGCGCATCCAGGCCAAGCTGCTCGAGATGAAGGCGATTCCGGAGGACCGGGTCTCCCTGGTCCCCAACGGTGTCGAGACCGATCTTTTCGCGCTGCCGGGCGGCGGCAACGGCGGAAAAGCCGGCTCCCGCCGACCGACCCTCATCTTCACCGGAAATCTCGCGCCCTATCAGGGCATCGACCTGATGCTTTCCGCCTTCCAGCGGGTGCTCGAGCAGCGCCGGGACGCCCGCTTGCAGATCGTGACCGAATCGTCCTTCGCCGCCTATGAGCCGCTCGCCCGTGAGCTCGGGGTCCACAGCGCGATCGACGTGGTGCCGGCGCCCTTCGCCGAGATCCCGGGGTTGCTGGCCGGCGCCGACGTGGCGGTGAACCCCCGGGTCGACTGCGACGGCATTCCGGTCAAGCTCCTCAACTACATGGCCGCGTCGAAGCCGGTGGTCTCCTTCGTCGGCTCGGCCCCCGGCCTGACCCACCAGGAGACCGGCTGGCTGGTCCCCGACGGGGACATCGACGGCTTCGCGCGCGGCGCCCTCACCCTTCTCGACGACCATGAGATGGCGCGGCGCCTGGGCCGGAACGCCCGGCAATTCGTCGAGGCGGAGCACAGCTGGGCGAAGTCGGCCGAGCTGTGCGAGGAGATCTACTACCGACTCCTGGCCGCACGGCGCTGACGTGGGCATCGCGAAGGGCGCCCGCCCCTCGGTGTGCTACCTGGTGGCGGGCCACAATCTCCTGTCCACCGCCGGACCCACCCGCAATGTGCTGAGCCTGGCGCGGGGGCTCAGCGCCTTCGCCGACGTGACGGTGGCCTTCCGGCGGGTGCTGGAGCCCGTGACCGGTGAGCCGTTCGCGGTGCTGGAGATCGATCCCGAGATCTCCGACGGTCCCCGGCCGGTGGACGACGCGGCGGTGCGCGGCATCGGGTACCTCGAGTTCGTGGCCTACCTGCGCACCCTCGATCGGTTCGCGCAGCGCCACCTGACCCGGTTCGACGTGGTGCTGGAGAAGAGCTGGCTCCTCACCGGCTACGCCACGGCCTGGTGCGGGAAGCGGGGGATCGCGGCGGTGCCGGTGGTCAATCTGGTGCCGCTGGTCCGCCAGATCTGGAACCGCCCGATGAAGGCGGCCAAGAACTGGGTGGCGCGGGACCTGTCGGGGCGCTACCTCCGGCATGCCCCGCGGCTGATTGCCGAGAGCGACGACCTCAAGGCCAGCATCGTTCAGCGGTGGCGGGTGCCTCACAGCCGGATCGAGGTGGTGGGCCTCGGCGTGGATCGCGCACTCTTTCACCCGACCGACCAGGACCAGGCCCGGCGCGGATGCGGGATCAACCCCGATCGCACCGTGCTCATGTACGTCGGCGCGCTCGACCGGGCCCACGATCTCGGCCCGGCCATCGCCGCGATCACCCGGCTGGGCGATTCGCCGCTGGAGCTGCATCTGGTCGGCGACGGGGAGCAACGGGCGGAGCTGCAGCAGGCCGCCGCCGGCTCGCCGCGGGTCGTGTTCCACGGGCGGGTCCCCCACACCGCCGTCCCCGGGTTCATCGCCTGCGCCGACCTCTGTCTCGCCCCCTACGATCCCGCGTTCTTTCCCCGCGGTCAGGTCGGCTACTCCACGCTCAAGGTCCGGGAGTATCTCGCCGCGGGCCGGGCGGTCGCGACGTCGCGCACGGGGGTTCTGCCCGGGCTGATCCGCCCAGGTGCGACCGGGTTCCTGCTGGAGAACGACGCGGCGACCTGGACCCGCTTCCTGCTGCAGGAGCTGCCCGCGCGGAGCGTGCTCCGCACCATGGGCCTCGCCGCCGCCGAGACGCCGCTGGACAGCTGGGAGGACACGGCCCGGGCGTACTGGCAGGTCTGTGAGCGGGTGCTGGCCCGCAGCAGCGAGGCGGCGGCGGTCTGATGACGCTCGCTCTGCTCGTGGCGTACATCCATCTGGTCTCGAGCGTCCTGCTCGTGGGCTACTTCCTCTTCTGGCTCGTCATGACGGTCGGGCTCGAGCGGCTGGAGCCCGCGGCGGAGGTCGCTCCGCTCACCGCCGCGATGCTCGCCGGTGCCCGCTGGCCGCCGGCGGTGGTGCCGTGGAAGCTCCGGCTGACCGTTCCCGGGCTGGGCTGGACCTTCCTCGCGGTGCTGGTGCTGACCGGTATCGGGGAGTCGCTGGCGGGTGCGCGGTACCCGGTCGCGGGCGCGCTCGGCGTCAAGCTCGCCCTCCTGGCGGCCCTGGCCGCCGCCCACGCGCGGCTCGGACGTCGCCCCACGCCCGGGCTCGCCAAGCTTTCCCTCGGCCTCGCGCTCGGCGTCGTCGTCGTCTCGGTGCTGCTCCCCCGCTGATCGCGCCATGACGCTCTATCACCTCGCCGTCGCGCTCCACGTCGGGGCCGCCTGCCTCTGGCTCGGCCACATGTTCTTCTGGTCGTTGTTCAGCGGACCGGCCCTCAAGAAGATTCAGCCCGCGGAGACCGCGGGCCGCCTCAGGGCGGTCATGCTCTGGCGCGGGGGACTCGGCTGGCCGGCACTCGCGGTGCTCGCGGTGACGGGGCTGTACCAGATGCGCTTTCGCGGCGTCACCCTCGGCATGCTGGCCGACGGGACGATGCTACAGGGCGCCGCCGGACGGATCCTCGCCTTCAAGCTGCTGCTGGTTCTGGCGATGATCGGCTATCAGCTGGTGTTCGGCCACCGTCCCGCGCCTCGGGCCATCTATTTCAACATGCTCGCAGCGCTGCTGGTCCTCGGGGCCTCGGTGCTGCTGGTGCGGGGGTGACCGTGGCGGGCGCGGTGCTGATGATCGGCCTCGACATGGGCGACGGGCGGCTGCTGGAGCGGTGGGCAGGAGAGGGCCACCTGCCGGCCGTCGCCGGTCTGCTGCGGAACGGCCGGGGGCAGGCGGTGGATACGACCGCCGACGCGCTGCACGTGTCGGGATGGCCGTCGCTCTATACCGGCACGCATCCCGGCGAGCACGGGGTGTACTACACCTTCCAGCCGGCACCCGGCCACCAGGGGTGGCTCAAGTTCCAGGGCGACCAGTACGGACGGCCCACCTTCTGGAGCCTGCTCGCCCGGGCCGGCGTTCGCTGCTGCGTGCTCGACGCGCCGTACACCCACCCCGAGTCGGCCGGCGCCACCCAGGTGATCGACTGGGGCAGCTGGGCCCCGTACTGGAAGCCCGCATCCACGCCCGCCGAGCTGGTCGATCGCCTGACTCGCGCGCGGGGACGCTACCCGCTCGGCTTCCACGCGCTGGACATGGGGATGGATCGGCTCGATCCGGCGGAGATGAGCCGCAAGCTGGTGCCCGCGGCCCGGGCCAAGACCGAAGCGGCGCAATGGCTCATGGCGGAGCGGCCGTGGGACCTGTTCTTCACCGTGTACGGGGAATCGCACGCCGCCGCCCACTATTGCTGGGGCGACGAGGCCGCGCTCCGGGCGGTCTATGAGGAGATCGACCGCGGGATCGGCGCCCTGGCAGCCCAGGCCGGCCCCCAAGCGACGGTGTATCTGGTGTCGGGCGACGGGGTCGGACCGAATCAGGCCGGATGGCATCTCCTGCCCGAGGTACTGCGCCGGCTGGGGTACCTGGCCGAGCCGTCGGAGGGCGGCCAAGCGTCGGCGCAGCCCGCGGGACGACGCTCCCTGGATCCGGTCAAGCTGCTGCGCGATCTGTTGCCCAAGGACCTGCGCAAGACGATCGCCCGTAAGTTGCTCCCGGATGCGCTACGGCACCGCCTGGCTCAGCGGGTGGACACCGCCGCGGTGGACTGGTCCCGCACCCGCGCCTATTGCCTGCCCACCGACCTGGAGGGGCATATCCGGATCAATCTCCGGGGGCGCGAGCCTCAGGGGTCCGTGTCGCCGGGGCAGGAGTATCAGCGGGTGTGCGACGAGCTGGCGGCCGCGCTCGAGGCACTGATCCAGCCCGAGACGGGCCGCCGGGCCGTGCGCGCGGTGCTCCGCACCGACGATCTCTACCCGGGACCGAGACGCGACTACCTTCCCGACCTCATCGTGCTGTGGTCGGAGGGCGCCCCGTTCACCGCGCTCGCATCCCAGGCCGTCGGAACGGTGACCGGGCCGTCACCCGATGGACGCCCCGGCACGCACGTGCCCCCGGGATATCTGATTCGGGCCGGACGGGGAGCGGAGGGGCTCGGACGGGTAGGCCACATCTGTGAGATCGCCCCGGCGCTGCTGCGCCGCTTCGGCGTGGCGGTGCCGGACTACATGGGACGGGCGCCGGCCGCGGTGCCCGCCGGATCCCGGGGAGGCGTGTCGTGACGGTAAGAGTGCTCCAGGTCGGCGTCGGGATCCGGGGGAGCCATTGGCTCCAGATCGTCCGGGACCATCCCGACGTCGAGGCGGTGGGATACGTCGATCCCGATCCCCAGGCCGCGGACCGGGTGCGCCGGGCGGTAGGCGACAAGGCGACGGTCTTTCCCGACCTCGATGCGGCGCTCGGCGCGGTCAAGGCCGATGCCGTCCTGGTGGTGAGCCCGTCGGCGCTGCACGCCGAGCACGCGACGCGCGCCCTCGACGCCGGACTCGCGGTGATGCTGGAGAAGCCGTTCGCCCTCACCGTGGCCGACGCGCGCCGGGTCCTCGCCAAAGTCCGGGCGACGGGACGGCCGCTGCTCGTAGCCGAGAATTACCGCTACCGGCCATCGGAACGCACCGTGCGGCATCTCCTCGCCGAGGGGCGCATCGGGCGGGTCGACTCGGCGACGCTGATCGACCGGCGCAACATGCTGAGCCACACCGAGGGGCCCTGGCTCGCGAAGATCGAGTACCCCCAGCTGCAGGAGATCGCGATCCACCACTTCGACAGCCTCCGCTACTGGCTCGGACGGACTCCGACCAGCATCACGGCCCGGGTGTGGAACGCGCCCTGGAGCGACTACCGCCACGGCTCGAGCACCGAAGCGCTGCTCGACTTCGACGGAATCCGGGTCCAGTACGCCGGCACCATGCTGTCGAAGCGCTTCGCCTTTTCGCTCACCATCGAGGGCGAGGACGGCATCATCTGGACCGACCGGAAACGGGTCTTCTGGCGCCGCCACGGCAGCCGGCTGCCCCGGCCGGTGCGGCTGGTGAAGACGCCGCCGGGTGACGAGGCGAAGTACCCTCGCGAGGGCACCACGTCGCTGCTCAACTCGCTGCGGGACGCGGTGGAGAAGGGCGCCCTGCCGGAGACCAACGGCGAGGACAACATCTGGAATGTCGCCATGGTCGAGGCCGGGAAGCGCTCCGATCGCGAGGGCCGGACCGTGCCGATCGTGGAGCTCTACGCGCCGGACCGCGCGTGACGCGAGTGCTGGTGCTGGGCCTCGACAGCGCCGACGCGGAGCTGATCGAGCGCTGGGCCGATGCGGGACACTTGCCGACCTTCGCCGCCCTCAGGCGGGAAGGGACGTGGGGCCGCCTCGGCACCACGGCGGAGGTGCTGCACGTGTCGGCCTGGCCCACGATCTACACCGGGGCCCGGCCGGGACATCACGGCCTGTACCACGCCTACCAGGCACGGGCCGGCACCCAGGCGTTGCACCGCACCCGGGTGGAATGGGGCGCGCTCCCGGCGTTCTGGCAGCTGCTCGACCGGGCCGGTCGCCGGTGCCTGGTGATGGACGCGTTCATGGACCGGCCGCTGGATGACTTCGGCGGCACCCAGGTCGTCGAGTACGGCACCTGGACCTGGTTCTCCGATCCGGGGGGGCGGCCGAAGCGGCTCTACCGCGAGCTCATGCGTCGGTTCGGGCCCTATCCGGCTCCGGAGCACTCCAGGGTGCTCACGGTGCCCGACCCGGCCTGGTTTCGCGATCAGCTGGTGGCCGGCGCCCGGCGCAAGGGCGAAGTGGTCCGCTGGCTCCTCGATCGCACGGCGTGGGATCTGGCCTTCATCGGCTTCGGCGAGCCGCACGGGGCGGGGCACTACCTGTGGCATCTGGGCGATGGTTCATATCCCTCCCATCCCGCGGCGCTCACGCCGGGCACCGAGCACGCCATGCGGGACGTCTACCGCGCGGTGGACGAGGCGCTCGCGGCCATCCTGGATGGCGCAGGGGGCGATACCACCGTCCTGGTCACGTCGGGGGACGGAATGGGTCCCAACTACTCGGGATGCCACCACGTTCCTGAAGTGTTGCACCGGATGGGGCTGTTCCATGGGGCGGGGGTCGGCGCGGCGGCGGCACCTGGCGTCGCGCCGACGAAGAAGCGCGGTCTCGCCGCGGCCGCGCGCCACGCCATTCCGCTGAGCCTGCGCCAGGCGGTGACCCGCTGCCTGCCGCGGAGCGTTCACTACCGGTTGAGCATGAAATGGGTCAACTCGGCGATCGACTGGGAGCGCTCCCAGGCGTTCTGCATTCCGAACTCGAACGAGGCGTACGTCCGGGTGAACCTGCGGGGACGGGAGCCCCGCGGCACGGTGGCACCCGAGGCGGTGGGCGAGCTCCTGGCCCGGATCGGGGAGCGGGTTGGAGAGCTGACGGTTCCTGGGAGCGGCCGCAGGGCGGCGGAGCGGATTTTCAACCTGGATCAGGTGTTTCCCGGCCCTGAACGGCCCCACCTGCCGGACCTGAGCGTAACCTGGGACCCGGTGGCCCGAACCCTGCGCGAGGTGGAGTCCGCCGCCGTGGGGCGAGTCGCTGGCCGAGCGGGATACGAGATCGCGCCGTACTATACCGGGAACCACCGCGCGGCCGCCTTCGTGGCCGCCCGGGGGCCGGGGGCGCCGGCCGCGATTCCGGCCGACGGACACATCGTGGACCTGCCGGCCACCGTGTTCGCATTGCTGGGAGCCGAGCGCCCGAAGCATTTCGAAGGTCAAGCCTGGGCTTCGCGCCCGAGGAGCTGAGTCAGGATGTGCGGGATCGCGGGGGTGTTCTGTCTGGATCCGGCGTGCGACGGCGCCGCGCACGAGCCGCTGGTGCGGCGGATGTGCGACGTGCAGGCGTGCCGGGGCCCCGACGATGCCGGCGTCACCGCGCTTGGCCGGGCATGCCTGGGCAGTCTCCGTCTCGCCATCATCGACCTCTCGTCGGCCGGCCACATGCCGATGCGCGACGCGTCGGGCCGCTGGTGGATCGCCTACAACGGCGAGGTGTACAACTTCGCCGACCTGCGCCGCGAGCTGGAGGGCCTGGGACACCAGTTCCATTCCCACACCGATACCGAGGTCGTCCTCCACGCCTACATGGAGTGGGGCGAGCGCTGCATCACCCGCTTCGTCGGGATGTTCGCCTTCGCGATCTGGGATCGGCAGAGCGGCACCCTCGCCCTGGGCCGCGACCGCTACGGCATCAAGCCCCTCTACTACGCCCGCGCTGGCGGCCATCTCGCGTTCGCCTCCGAGATCAAGGCGTTGCGGCTGGCGATGGGCTCGGCCGAGCTGGACCACCGCCGCCTGGTGGAGTGGTTCCTCTACCGCAACGTGGACGCGTTCGATACCGGCACCCTCCACGCGGGCGTTTCCCAGGTGCTCCCGGGCACGGTGGTGGTGCTCGACGGTGATCGGGTCACCACCCATCGGGTGTACAACGTGGTCGAGCAGGTGGCGGAGGAGGAGTTTCGCCGCTTCTCGGCGGCGCGCCCCGAGGCCGTGGTCCGGGAGATCGAGCAGACCCTGGTCGAGGCGGTGCGGCTCCGGCTCATCAGCGACGTGCCGGTCGGCGTGCTGCTGAGCGGTGGTCTCGATTCGAGCCTCGTGACCGGAATCGCCGCGCGCGAGACCAGGCATCTAACCACGTTCAACGTGTCGGTCGCGGGATACCCGAAGCTCGACGAGCGGCAATACGCGGCGGAGCTGTGCGAGCATCTCGGCCTGCGGATGGTGTCGTTCGACCTCACCGCGGAGAACTTCCGTCAGCACCTGGCGCGGACCGTCTGGCTCGAGGACCTGCCGCTCACCCACCCCAATTCGGTGGCGTACTACCTGATCAGCCGGGTGGCGCGGAGCGAGGGCACCATCGTCCTCCTCTCGGGCGAGGGAGCGGACGAGCTGTTCGGGGGCTACCGGTTCAACTACCGGCGCAAGTGGTATCTCGGCCGGCTCATGCCGCTGCTGGAGCGGATCCCCGACGGTCTCTGGAACCTGGCGGCGCTGTTCCTCTTCGCCCGGCTGGGCATGCCGGTGACCAGCCACGGATTCCGGGAGGTGCTGCCGCCGACGGTCGATCTGATCGACCGCTACCGGCGCTCGGGCTGGCTCGCCACCTGCGAGGACGCCTACGGCTTCGTGCCTGGTCGGGCCGACCGCGGGGTGCTGGCGGCCATGCTGGCCGACCTGAACGACTTCCTGTCGCCGCTGCTCCGGCGGCTCGATCGCACCAGCATGGGGGCGTCGGAAGAATGCCGGGTGCCCTTCCTCGACCACCGGCTGGTGCACAAGGCGATCAATCTCCCGGTCGAGTACCGGATCGGGAAGCGGGCCAACAAGTGGGTGCTGAAGCAGGTGGCCGAGCGCTACATGCCGCACCACCTGGTGCACCGGCGGAAGAAGGGGTTCCCCGTCCCGGTGGCCGACTACGTGGCCCCCTACGCGGTGCGAAGCTTCTTCGCCGGCGGGTTCTGCCAGGCCGAGCTGGGGCTCGACCGGCGGGGGTTCGAGCGGATGCTGCGGGACTGGCGGCGCTCGCCGACCGGGCTCTTCTCGCTGGTCACCTTCGAGATCTGGGGCCGGCTGCACATTCGGGGTGATTCGCTCGAGGCGGTCGAGGCCTGGACCGCCGGCTTCGAGCCCCGCGCCTCGGATGCTCCCAGGCCCGCCCCACGACGGCCCGAGCCGGC
>DATCWW010000542.1:0-2138 GCA_036566145.1 Gemmatimonadales bacterium | reverse complement strand
GGCGGGCACCGACCAGGCTTTCCTCGACCGCGTCGCTCGCCGCGGCGCCCACCGCCACCGACGCCCGATCGGTCGCCGTCTCCAGCGCCAGGATGATCAGAGCGGCTCCAGGCCCCGGCGCTCCGCCTCCTCCAGGTGGATCAGGCGGAAGCGCGCGGTGGGCGCCGGGAGCCAGGCGCCGGCGCGCTCGGGCCACTCGACCAGAATGGCGTCACCCTCGCCCAGCAGCCCTTCCCAGTCGAGATCGGCGGCTTCGTCCGGAGTCCGCAGCCGGTAGCAGTCGAGGTGGAACACCGGCCCGCGCCGGCCCTGGTAGCGGTGCACCAGCGCGTAGGTCGGGCTGCTCGCGGGGCTGGTCACGCCGAGCCCCCGGGTGATCGCCTTGATGAAGGTGGTCTTCCCCGCCCCGAGCTCGCCTTCGAAGGTCACCACCGCCCCCGGCGAGAGGCTCCGCCCCAGCCGCTCGCCTTCGGCCTCCAGCTCGGACTGGGTCAACGAGCGGATCATGCCCGGCGCCGGGCCCGGGGAGCCGAGCCGCGGACCACGTCGGGCGCGCTCATCGCCCGGAGCTCGGTGAGCTGGTCCCGCAGCATCGCCGCCAGCTCGAACTCGAGGTTGGCCGCCGCCTCGCGCATCTGCCGCTCCAGCGCCTGGATCATCGCGGCCCGACGCGCCGGGTCGCGGAGATCGACCTGCTCCTGCACCGCCGCCTTGGGCTCGGGGCGCTCGGTGCGGGCGTCGGCCACGTGCGTCGAGAGCCGGACCTCCTCCATGGACTTGACGATCGAGCGCGGGGTGATCCCATGCTCCTCGTTGTGCTGCTTCTGCAGCTCCCGCCGCCGGGTCATCTCGTCCAGCGCGCGCTGCATCGAGCCGGTGATCCGGTCGGCGTAGAGGATCGCGCGGCCGTTGATGTTCCGGGCGGCCCGCCCGATCGTCTGCACCAGCGAGCGGTCGGAGCGGAGGAAGCCCTCCTGGTCGGCGTCGAGGATCGCGACCAGGGAGACCTCGGGCAGGTCGAGCCCCTCGCGGAGGAGGTTGATCCCCACCAGCACGTCGAACTCGCCCAGCCTGAGGCCGCGCAGGATCTCCATCCGCTCGATCGCGTCGATGTCGGAGTGGAGGTACCGGACCCGCACCCCGGCCTGCTGGAGGTAGTCGGTGAGATCCTCCGACATCCGCTTGGTGAGCGTGGTGACCAACACCCGCTCGCTCCGCGCCTCGCGCGCCCGGATCTCGTTGAGCAGGTCGTCCACCTGGCCGCGGACCGGTCGGATGTCCACCTCGGGATCGACGAGGCCGGTGGGCCGGATGATCTGCTCCACCACCACACCGCCGGAGAGTCTCAGCTCGAGGTCGCCCGGGGTGGCGGAGAGGTTGATCATCTGCGGCGCCAGGCTCATGAACTCCTCGAACTGGAGCGGGCGGTTGTCCAGTGCCGAGGGCAGCCGGAAGCCGTACTCGACCAGGGTGAGCTTGCGCGCCCGGTCGCCGTTGAACATCCCGCCGATCTGGGGGAGCGAGACGTGCGACTCGTCCACCACCACCAGGTAATCCGCCGGGAAGTAGTCGATCAGGCAGGCGGGCCGCTCGCCCGGCCGACGCCCGCTCAGATGCCGGCTGTAGTTCTCGATACCGGCGCAGGTCCCGACCTCGAGCAGCATCTCGACGTCGAACCCGGTCCGCGACTCGAGCCGCTGCGCCTCCAGCAGCTTCCCCGCCGAGCGCAGCTCGAGCAGCCGCTCGGCCAGCTCGGCGCGGATGAGCTGCACCGCGCGCTCGATCTTGGCGCGCTCGGTGACGAAGTGCTTCGCCGGGTAGATGGCGCATTGGTCGAGCTGGGCGATGGTGTCGCCGGTGAGCGGGTCGATCTTGCTGATCCGCTCGACCTCGTCGCCCCAGAACTCGATCCGGATCGCCTGCTCCGCGTAGGCCGGGAAGATCTCGACCGAATCGCCGCGGACCCGGAAGGTGCCCTGCTCGAAGGCGACGTCGTTCCGGCCGTACTGGATCCGCACCAGCTCGGCGAGCACCTCGTCGCGTCCCCGCTGTTCGCCCCGCGTCACGGTCACCATCAGCTTGCGATACTCGACCGGATCGCCCAACCCGTAGATGGCGCTCACGGTGGCGACGATGAC
>DATCWW010000530.1:0-6192 GCA_036566145.1 Gemmatimonadales bacterium | reverse complement strand
CGGAGCGCCGCGGTCTCCGCCCGGAGCGGGTCGAGCGCGGCCTCGCCACCAGGGAGCGACCGCGCGGTGGTCTCGTGCCGCTGGAGCAGGGCGTCCACCGCCTCGTCCAACGCGGCGCCGTCGCCGGCGTGCACCGGCTCGGCGAGGCTCAGCAGCGCGTCGGTCACTCCCGCGAGCGCCGAGACGACCACGACGGGACGTTCCGCCGAGCGGGCGCGGACGATCTCCACCAGCCGCGCGATTGCCCCGGCGTCGGCCACCGAAGTGCCGCCGAACTTGCAGACGATCACGGGCGCGCTCCGACCCGGCCGTCGGCCACCAGCAGCTCGGCGATCTGGACCGCCTGACCGGCGGCGCCGCGTACCGTGTTGTGGCCCAGCAGCACCATGCGGAGGTCGAGAATGGGGCAGGGCCGGACGCGGCCCACGGTCACCGCCATGCCCCGTCCGCGCTCGAGATCGAGCCGCGGCTGCGGCCGGTCGCTCCGCAGGTCAACCTCCACCGGCGGGGTGGGCGACGAGGGAAGGTCCGCCACGCAGGGCGATGCCCGGAAGGCCCGGAGGGTCGCGATCGCTTCGTCGGGACTGACCCGGCGGCGGAACCCGACCGAGACGGTCTCCAGGTGGCCCTCCACCACCGCCACCCGGTTGGTGTGCGCGCTGACCAGGAAATCCGCCGGCGTCACTCCGCCGGGGCTGAGCCGGCCGAGGATCTTCCGGCTCTCCCCCTCCATCTTCTCTTCCTCGCCCCCGACGTGCGGGATCACGTTGCCGACGATGTCGAGCGACGGCACACCCGGGTATCCGGCTCCGGATACCGCCTGCATGGTGCTGACGAAGATCTTCTCGATGCCGAACGCCTGGTGCAGCGGCGCGAGCGCGAGGACCAGCCCGGCGGTCGAGCAGTTCGGATTGGCCAGGATCGCCCCCTTCCATCCCCGATTGTCCCGCTGCCGGTCGATCAGGACCAGGTGATCGGCGTTGGCCTCGGGGATCAGCAGGGGGACATCGGGGTCCATCCGGTGGTTGCGGGCGTTGGTGACCACGAAGGCACCGTCGCGCGCGAAGGCCTGCTCGATCGGCCCGGCGGCGTCGGCGTCCAGCGCGCTGAAGACGATCGGCCCAGGCAGCGGCGGGGTGCAGGGCTGCACCGTGAGGCCGGCGATCCGCTCCGGCAGCTCGGTTTGCTCCCGCCACCGCACCGCCTCACCGTAGGCCCTGCCCGCGCTGGCCGACGACGCGGCCACGGCCGCGACCTCGAACCAGGGGTGATCGGCCAGCAGCCGGACGAACTTCTGGCCCACCGTGCCGGTGGCGCCCAGGATGGACACCGGAATCTTGGAGGTCACGTCGCCTTCTCCGCGGCCAGCAGGTCCGAGGCCAGCCGGACGTACAGGTCGATGCCGCGCAGCAGGTCGTCCTTGCGGATGTGCTCCCCGTCGCTGTGCGCGACCCGGATCGTCCCGGGACCGAGCTGGTAGCACTCCCCCCAGGTGCCCAGGAAGGGAAGATCACTCCCGTAACTGACCACGGTGGTGGGCCAGCCGTCGGGCACCCGCTCGCTCTTGTGGTAAGGGAGCTCCAGCCCGAAGGTCACCTGCACGCCGGGCGCCGCCGCCGCCTCCACCGCCCGGCGCAACTCCGCCGTCGGCTCGACGATCCGGAAGAGCAGCTGGGCCGACGCCTCTCCCGGAATGACGTTGGGAGCGGCACCGCCCTGGAGCACCCCGATGTTCAGGGTGGACTGACCCAGCAGCGGGTCCGACGCGAGCGGCAGCCGGCGGATCCGCTCGAGCGTGTCGAGCAGGGCCTCGGTGGCGCTCGCCCCTTCCTCGGGGTACCCCGAATGGGCCCACCGGCCGGTCGCGTTGAGCGTCACCCGGAGGGAGCCCTTCTGCCCCACCGAGAGCTGGTTCTCGGTCGGCTCGCCGTTGATCAGGAACCGCCCACGCGGCCCGAAGTCGGCGGCGGCCCGGGCGCCGTCCGAGCCGTTCTCCTCCCCGACCAGGAAGAGGAGCCCGATCCTCGTCTCGCCGCGCGCCCGCAACCGCTCGGCGGCGGTAATCATGGCCGCCGCGATGCCCTTGGCATCGCAGGTGCCTCGGCCGTGCAGCGCGGTGGCGTCCTCCTTGAGCGGCACGTACGGGGGCACGGTGTCCACGTGGGTCGAGAAGACCAGCTCGGGGCGACCGGCGTAGGCGTAGAGGTTATCCCGGCCCGCGGACACCGGCTGGCGCACGACCCGGTAGCCGGCGCCGCGCAGCAGGCCCTCGAGCAGGCCGATCGCCGGCCCCTCCGAGCCGCTCGGAGTTTCCAGCGCCACCAGCGCTCGGGTAAGCTCGAATACGTCCATGAACGCAAAGGCCCCGCCGGCACGCGGCACGGCGGGGCTCCAGGTCGAGGGAAGGTCGTGACGCCCCTTAGGCCGGCCGGCCGCCGCCGCGCGAGCGGCGCTTCATGCTGGGGGTCATCGGGGTCGTCATGCGTCTAACGTAGGGGAGCCGCCGTAGCCGGGGCAAGTGGGGCCGGCGAGGGGTGTGCGCCTCCGACACCGCTTGACCGCGATGGGACCGCATCGTAGATCGAAGGAGCGCGTCGGCGCAGGGCCGCGCGCGGGAAGGGAGCCGCCGGATGCACGCTGGACGGGTGGCCGGTGCGATATCGCTCGGGGCGTTGCTGCTGGCCTGTGGAGACGACGGCCCGGCGGCACCGACGGGCAGCGCGGAGATCGCCGTGGTGAACCGGACCTCGGGCGACCCTCTGGAGACCGACGGGTACCTCGTCCGGCTCGACGGCGAGGATCACGCGCTCCCGGTGGACGGGTCCATCGCGCTGAGCGGCCTCGAGCCCGGCGACCACCAGCTCGAGCTGAGCGCTGTAGCCTCGGGCTGCACGGTCAGTGGGGCCAACCCCCGCGTGATTCACACCCGGGCCGCCGAGAAGGCGCAGACCCTCTTCCTCGTCTCCTGCAACGCTCCCGGCACCGGTCGGGTCTTCGTCCAGACCTCGACCTACGGAGAGGCCGACGGGGACTACCTGCTCGAGGTCCCCGGCGCGCCCGACCGGGACATCGGGACCAAAGACACCCTGACCATCCGCGCGATTCCCGCGGGGCCCATCACCCTGAGCCTCACCAGCATGGGGCGCTGCGTGGTTGCGGGGCGAAACCCCCGTACCCTCGTGGTGCAGCTGGGGCTGACCGTGAGCACCATCTTCAAGGTGCGCTGCGATCTCCCGCTCCCCCAGCCATCCGAGCCTCAGCCTCGATTGCAGCGCGCTGACCCTCTCCCACATCTACCAGCGCCAGAATAGCCGCCCCCACCGCGAAGAACCCGATGACCGACAGGATCGCGTTCCGGCTCGAGCCGGTCGCCGCGATCGTGCCGGCGAAGATCAGCGGGCCGAAGATGCCGGCGAATTTCTCGAAGATGCTGAAGAACCCGAAGAACTCCCCCGACTTGTGGGGCGGAATCATGGAGGCGAAGAGGCTCCGGCTCAGCGCCTGGGTTCCGCCCTGGACCATCCCCACGAGCCCGGCCAGCACGTAGAAGTGCGTCGCCGTCCGCATGTAGTATCCCAGCACGCTGATGGCGGTGTAGGCCAGGAGTCCCAGGAACAGGGCGCGCTTGGCGCCGATCCGCCCGGCCACCATGCCGAACAGGAAGGAGCAGGGAATGCCGACGAACTGCACCACCAGGATGGCGCCGATCAGGGCGCTCTGGCCGATCCCGATCTCGGTGCCGTAGGCGGTGGCCATCTTGATGATGGTCTGGATCCCGTCGTTGTAGATCAGGAACGCCAGCAGCATCAGGAACGCCTGGCGGTACCCTCGGAGCTCGCGAAAGGTCTCGAACAGACGGACGAACGCCACCAGGACCGGGTTCTGGCCCCGGCGCTCGTCGCTCTCGATCCGTGCGGGCGGCTCCGGCACCGTCCGGAACAGCGGGAGCGAGAAGACGATCCACCAGATCGCCACCGACACGAAGGCGAGGCGGGCCGGCAGGGTGGCCTGAGCCTCCGAGAGTCCGGGACCGGCCGGCAGCCCGAACCAGTCGGGCTTCTGAATCCAGGCCAGGTTGAGCGCCAGGAGCAGCCCGCCGCCGACGTAGCCCAGGGCGTAGCCCGCGGTAGAGACCCGGTCGATCTCGTGCGGACCGGCGATGTGGGGGAGGAGCGACTCGTAGAAGACGAAGCACCCCGCCGCGCCCACCAGCACCAGCACGAAGAGCCAGGACGCCCGCTCGATATCCCCGGTGTGCACCGTCCAGAGCGCCGCCGTGGCGATGGCCCCCAGGATCATGAACCCGGCGGTGAACCGCTTCTTGGCGGCGCTGTAATCGGAGACGGCGCCCAGCACCGGCGAGAGCACCGCGATGATCACCAGAGCGACCGAGTTGGCGGTCGCCAGGCGCTGGGTGGCGCCGCCTTCGGGCAGCCCGGCGCCGGCCACCTTGACGAAGTAGATCGGGAAGACGGCCACCATGACCGTGGTCTGCACCGCGGAGGTGGCCCAGTCGAACATCGCCCAGGCCCGGAGCTCGGGCCGGTCGAGTCCCAGCCGGGCGAGCAGGGAGGGTCGTGGCATAGCGGGGGAAGATCGGGAGCCCGGCCGTCCCCGGCAACCGCTAGGCCGGCATCTCCTCGTGCGGCGTCGTCCGCCGGAGGCTCAGCACCACGGCGCCGCTCAGGATGAGGAGAATGACGGCGAGCGACAACGTAATGGGGAGGTGGACCCAGTGGCTCAGCGTCATCTTGGCGCCCACGAAGATGAGGATCAGCGCCACGCCCGGCTTGAGGTAGATGAAACGATCCATCATCCCGGCCAGCACGAAGAAGAGCGCCCGAAGCCCGAGAATGGCGAAGACGTTCGAGCTGTAGACCAGGAACGGATCCCGGGTCACCGAGAAGATGGCCGGAATGCTGTCGATGGCGAACACCAGGTCGGACCACTCGATCACCAGGAGGACCAGCAGCAGCGGCGTGGCGAGTACCTTGCCGCGGACGGTGCGGGTGAGGAAGTGCGCCCCGTCGTAGGAGTCGGAGAAGGGCAGCACGCGCCGGGCCAGCCGGACCACCGGATTCTTTTCCGGCTCGATCCGGCCGTCCTTCTGGAGCATCATCCGGACGCCGGTGATCACCAGGATCCCGCCGAACACGTAGATGATCCATTCGAACCGCTGGAGGAGGATCGCGCCCAGGGCGATCATGAGGAGCCGCATCACGATCGCGCCGAGAATGCCCCACTTGAGCACCTTCGGCTGCGCCTCCGCGGGCACCCCGAAGTAGCTGAAGATGAGGATGAAGACGAAGAGATTGTCGACGCTGAGCGAGAGCTCGATCAGGTAGCCGGTGTAGTACTCCAGCGCCGACTGCCCGCCCTCCCGCCACAGGATGAACAGGCCGAACAGCCCCGCGAAGGCGATGAGCCCGCCGCTCCAGCTCATCGCCTCCTTGAACGACAGGACATGGGAGCGCCGGTTGAGCACCCCCAGGTCCACAACCAGCAGCGCCACCACCAGCGCGGTGAAGCCCAGCCAGACCACCGGACCATGGTGGCCGAACACTCAGCGCCCCGCCGCCATCGCTTCGAGCCGCGCCACACGCTCCTCGGTCGGTGGGTGCGTGCGGAACAGGCGCAGAAACCCGCCGCCGCTCGCGGCCAGGGGGTTGACCTGCGCCAACGGCGCCGCGGCGGGCGCGACTTCCATCGGAATCCGGTGGGCTAGGGCATCCAGCCGCCGAAGCGCGTTCGCCAGCGGAAGCGGACGCCCCAGAATCTGGGCGCCGACCCGGTCGGCCTCGAATTCGCGCTGGCGGCTGATCGCGAACTGGATCAGCATCGCCCCGATGGGCGCGAGCAGCATCAGCCCCAGCTGGGCGTACGGATGCCCGCCCTCCTCGTCCCGGCCGCCGCCGAAGAGAAGGAGATACGGCAGGTTGCTGAGCACGCCGGCGATGCCCGCGGCGATCGTCGAGATCAGCATGTCGCGGTTCTTCACGTGCGCCAGCTCGTGCGCGATGACGCCTTCGAGCTCCTCCTGGGGCACGTACTTGAGGATGCCCGTGGTCACCGCCACCACCGCGTGCGACGGATTCCGCCCCGTGGCGAAGGCGTTGGGCTGCTCGTGGGGCGCCACCGCCACCACCGGCATCGGCAGGCCGGCGCGCTGGCGGAGGCGATCGACCATCGCGT
>DATCWW010000507.1:0-2331 GCA_036566145.1 Gemmatimonadales bacterium | reverse complement strand
CAAGGGGGTGGGCAAGGGCACCGGCCTCGGCCTCGACATCGTCCGGCGGCTGGTGGACCGGAACGAGGGGAGGATCGAGGTGGAATCGGAGCCGGGGCGGACGGAGTTTCGGGTGTCGTTACCGATGGTGGGGTGAGGGGGCGCAGGGGCAGCAGCTCCCTCGCCGCGCTTGGGGCGACAATCTCAGCGGGAACGGGGACAGGAGGGTATCTTAGGAGGGTAGTCGACGTGCCTCCGCTGCCTGCCACTCCCGGGCGTCTCCGGGTCCAAGGTCCATTAAATGAATGCCGTTCCGCCACACGGTAAAGCCGTGCGGCATATCATCGTGGCCGATGAAGACCCGGTCGTGGTCGCCTTTATCATTCAGTTGTTGCGCCAAGATGGCCACGCGGTATTTCACGCCTATGATGCACTGTCTGCAACACAGCTTGCCTCGGCGCTGCATGACCTCTGCGACCTCCTCATTAGCAACACGAGAGTGGGGGGAGCCGATGGCGTCGAGCTGATCCGGCAGCTCCGAGGGAAGGTGCCCAAACTGCCTATCCTCTACCTGGCCAACATCGGGCGTTCGACACCGGAAATGGAAGCGAGGCTGCCGCCCGGCATTCCGATCCTGCGGGAACCCTTTACCGCCGAGCAATTGAGGGCCGCCGTCGCGCCGCTGCTGAACGGAGGACGTCCTACCCCCTAGCCCCCTTCCGCCTTTCCGCCCCGGCGCTATCATCTTCCCTGTACCCATCCTACAACCCGCGGTCGATCTCCCCGCACCCCCCGGGGCGGAGCGCGCGTGATCATCTCGGTCAAGAACCACTCCCGCATTCCCGACGGAGAGGTCCTGGCGGCCATCCGTGCGGTCAACCGCCAGATCGCCGAGGACTTCGCGCCCTACTGGGCGCTCGGCGCGGTGCTCCGGCTGACCGACCCCAAGGCCAAGCCCCTCCAGGCCGACGCCATCATCCGGATCTATCCCCACGGGCACGATTACCACTGGACCCCCTCCGGCCTGCCGGAAGGGCATGTCTTCACCAACCTGAGCGACCTGGCCCGGGAGACCGTCCCCTGGCTCACCTGGACCACCTCGCTCTCCCACGAGGCGCTCGAGCTGATCGCCGACCCGCAGCTCAACACCCTGGTGCAGGGACCGCACCCTGCCCGCCCCCGCCACCTGGTCTTCCACTACCGCGAGGTGTGCGACCCGGTCCAGAGCGAGACCTACCAGATCGACGGCGTCACCGTCTCCAACTTTGTCCTCCCCCACTACTTCAACGGCGTGGGCGAGACCGCCGGCCGGAACGATTTCCTCGGCACCGGGTTGAAGGCCTTCCGCTGGAACGAGAACGGGATCATCGGCTTCTGGGATCCGGCCAAGGGCCCCAAGGGCAAGTACGTCACCTGGCCCGACTACGACCGCAACCACCTCGTCGCCCGCCACTACCGCCTGCGCGGGCCGACCGCCCGACTCTATCGCTACTCCCATCCGAGTGCCGGACGAGCTCACCGGTAAGCTCGGCGCCGCCCTGGAGGGCCGGTACCGGGTCGAGCGCGAGCTCGGCCGCGGCGGCATGGCGACCGTCTTCCTCGCGCGCGACCTGCGGCACGACCGCGACGTGGCGATCAAGGTGCTGCTGCCCCACGTGGCCGCCGCGCTCTCGGCCGACCGGTTCCTCCAGGAGATCCAGATCGCGGCCCAGCTCCAGCATCCGCTGATCCTGCCGCTCTTCGACTCCGGAAAGGCCGACGATCTCTACTACTACGTCATGCCCCGCATCGTGGGCGAGTCGCTGCGCCAGCGCCTCATGCGGGAGAAGCGGCTCCCGCTGGAGGAGGCGGTGCGGCTCGGCAAGGAGATCGCCGAAGCGATGCAGTACGCCCACGGCCAGGGTGTCGTCCACCGCGACATCAAGCCCGAGAACATCATGCTCACCGGCGGGCATCCGCTGGTGGCCGACTTCGGCATCGCCCGGGCGCTGACCGTCACCGACGAGGCGCGGCTCACTTCGACCGGCATGCGCTTCGGGACGCCGCTCTACATGAGCCCGGAGCAGGCGCTGGGCGATCCCGGCCTCGACGCCCGGAGCGACATCTACTCGCTCGGCTGCGTGGTCTACGAGATGATTGCCGGCACCACGCCGTACACCGGGGCCAATCTCCATGCCATCCTGTCCGGCCACGTCCACGGCACCCCGCCTTCGCTCTCCACCCAGCGGCTCGGCGTGCCGGCACCGGTCCAGGCCGCGGTGGAGACCGCGCTGGCCCGCGACCCCGCCGACCGGTTCCAGAGCGCCGCCGAGTTCGGCCGGGCGTTGAGCGACCCGTCCTGGAGCGGACGGC
>DATCWW010000493.1:0-3786 GCA_036566145.1 Gemmatimonadales bacterium | reverse complement strand
ACCGTCCGTAGCCCCCAGGCGCCCGCCGCGGCGAGGCCGGCAGCTCCCCAGAGCCTGGCCGCGTGAGCGACCGGGAGGCCGGTCCGGCCGATCCGCGCGTTGAGGGCGCGTCGGAGCAGGAGGAACTCGATCCACCCCGCGATCCCGGCGGAGGCGGTGAGCCCCGCGGCGCCCCACCGCGGCTCGAGCCCGAGCGCCTTCGGCAGCGGGAGTGCGAAGAGATAGCCCAGGCCGATCGTGAGGGCCACGCGGACCACGGCGAATCGGAGCGGCGTCCTCGTATCGTGCAGCGCGTAGTAGGTCGAGGCGTAGAGCCGGCCCATGGTGGACGCGAGGAGTCCGACCGCGGAGCCCGCCAGAATCGCCCAGACGTACACGGTCATGGCCCGGGTGAAGGCGCCCGACTGATACAGCGCGCCGGCGACGACGTCTCCGAGGGCGAGGAAGGCCATCGCGGACGGCACGACGAAGAAGGCGATCTGCCGCAATCCCCCGTCGAGGCGGCCGCGCAGGTAGCCTGCCCGCTCGCTCTCGCTGCCGACCGCGCTCGCCATCGTCGGAAGCTCTGCCGCAGAAACCGACATCCCGAACAGGCTGACCGGCAGGGTGTAGATCACCTGCGCGTAGGAGAGACCTGCCACGGCACCGGTCGGCAGAAGACTCGCGAGCACAGTGTCCACATAGGCACTGATCTGCACCACACCGCGTCCCACGAAGACCGGCCCGAAGTTGTGGAGGACCTCGGCCACTGCCGCGGAGCCACGCGCGAGCCGCGGCCGGATTCCGTCGAGCAGGCGCCCCACCGTGGGCAGCTGCACGCCGAGCTGCAGCAGGCTGCCGAGCACGGAGCCCCAGGCCGCGATCTCGGCCAGCCGGTAGGCCGGCGTGCCGCCGCCGTAGGCGATCAGACTCGCGATGATCGCGAGGTTCCAGAGGACCGGCGCGGAGTAGCTGAGGAAGAACCGGCGATGGCTGTTGAGGACGCCGAGGCACCAGGCCGACAGCACGAGGAGCCCCGCGCCGGGAAACAGGATCCGCACCAGCCGGATGGTGACTTCGCGCTTCTCCCCCGTGAACCCCGGCGCGATGACGGCGATGAGCCATGGCGTGAGGAGGACCCCGACCAGCACCAGCACCGCGGTCGCCAGTCCGAGAAGCGCGGCGATCGCCGAGGCGACCCGCCGGGCCTCGGCTTCGTCCCCGCGGGCCCGGAGCCCGGCGTATACCGGGATGAACGAGGCCGAGAGGACGCCCTCGCCGAAGAGGTTCTGCAGGAAGTTGGGGATGCGGAAGGCGGCGTTGAACGCGTCTGCCGCGTCCGAGGTGCCGAAGTAGTGGGCGAAGACCCGATTCCGGACCAGCCCGATGATCCGGCTCAGCAGGATGCCGGCCGCGACCATCACCGCGGGGCGGGACGGACGAGGCTCGGCCGCGGTCAGGGACGGTCGGGGGGCGGCAGGGTGGACCGGGACGACGGGTCGGCCAGCAGGCGCTGCAGGAAGGCGTTCTCGTCCTGGAGCGACTGGACACTGCGGGTCAGGTCATCCACCTCGGCCTCGAGCAGATCCACCTTCTTGGCCAGCTCGGCGATGCCGGGCGGTGTCTCCTGCGGGCCCTCCAGGCGGCGGGCCAGCGCTCGGCCGATCGGCGAGTCCACCACGATCCCCATGATGGGGATCAGCAGCGCGACCAGCAGAATCAGCGCGATGATCGACATGGGTCGAGTCTAAGGCGGGGTGCTCGCCCCTTCAAGGGCGGTCGCATACCACTGTTCGATCGCCGAGACGAGCTCTTCCACCAGCCGCGGTCCCTCCCGGGCCAGGAACGGGGCCACCGTCAGCACCCGCTCCTGCGGTTTGCCACCGGGCTGCACCGCGGTGCGGGCCCGGCCGATCTGCCCCAGCTCCGTCTCCTGCCGGCGCTTGAGGTGCTGGATCAGCTTCTTCTCCAGGTCCTGGGTGCCGGCCAGCGCCTGGTTGCGCACGCCTTCCACCGGCCGGGCCAGCGTCGGGTCGATCTCGACCGCTCGCTGTGCGATGGTCTGGTAGTCGCGCTCGATCGCGGCCCGGAGCGACGCCAGCGCGCCGGTCACCTCCGGCGGCAGCTGCGAGCGGATCAACCGGGCTTCGGGCACGCCGGGCGGGCCCAGCAGCTCGTCCAGGGTCACGCCGAACTTCTCCAGCGCCCGGTCCACCTTCGGCTCCACCATGACGCCCGACCAGCGCGGCATCGGGAGCTGGCGCTCGACGCCGAGGCGATCGTATACCGGCGGAGTGTACAGCAGGTACCGCAGCTCGCCCGGCCCGCCCAGATAGGCGACGGTGGGCAGCACCGCGCTCTCCACTACCGGCCGGAGCAGCACGTTGGGCGAGAGCCGCTCCGGCTCGCTGCCGGCGATCCGACGCAGGGTCGCGAGGTCGAACCGCTCCCGTCCGCGCCGCGTCACGAAGCCGCCGTCGGCCGCCACCAGACGATCCCGGCCCTGACCCGCTTCGAGCATGACCAGGGCGGCGCCGTCACCCAGCGTGACTCCGGAGTGGCGCGCGGCCTCGCCCAGCGACTCGGCGTGGCGGTCGAGATCCCGATCGAGCTCGGCGGCCTGCTCGAGCGCCCGCATGACCAGCGGGGCTGCCGCGCGCTTGGCGGACGGATGGGTGCTGTCATACACCAGGATGCCGGCCGGAGCCAGCAGCTCGGCCATCGCCCCGGCGAACGCGCCGCCGACGGTCGCGTCGGGCCGATAATGTCGCCGCAGCCACTCGGTAGGGAAATCGCGGAACTCGGAGGGCGGCAGATCGCCGAGGAGCGCCTCGAGGGCGGGCACGACGGCCTCGCCCAGCGTCTGGCGATACATCGGCGTGAGCGGCGCATCGGCCGGACGCGGCGGCAGGCTGGCGGTGGCGAGAGCGCCATCGGCGCGGATCCACGCCGCCTGGCTTGCCTCGGCGAAGTCGTGGTCGTCCCCCGCAGCCCAGAAGATGGGCACCACGGGGCGATTCCACTGCCGCTCCAGCACCCGCGCCAGCGCGGCGGTGGAGAGGGCCTTGTGAACGGTGTAGAGCGGCCCGGTGAAGAGCCCGGGCTGCTGTCCGCTGGTGACGGCCAGGGCCCCGGGCTGCCGGAGCCGCGCGAGCGCCACGTCCCGGGTCGCCGACGGGACGAAGGCGTCGAGCAGCGACGGATCCACGCCGCCCGCGCGCGGGGAAGGCGGCTGGATCGGCACTTCCAACGGCGTGGGGACCAGCCGCAGGGTCATGCGGTCTGACCCACCAGGATGGTACGGGGAGAGCCGGGCTGCATGGGCGAGGCGTCGTAGTCGCCGAACCGCCGGCGCACTGCGATGCCGGTGCGGCGGAGCATCGCCTCGATCTCCGCGGGCTCGAACAGCCGGACCCGCTCGACGAAGGACCGGCCTTCGGTGCGGATGGTCTTGCTCACGTGGTGTCCGTCCGGGGAAAGGGCGCGGGTGACCTCGACTTCGCGACCGCCAGCCGCGACGCGCTCGCATGGCACCAGACGGGCGCGCACCGTGGCGGGATTCAGGAAGTCGATGGCGAACCAGCCGCCCGGACGCACGGTCGCCACCATCTCCTCCAGGGCCGTCGCGTGGTCCGACTCCCGATCGAAATAGCCGAAGCTGGTGAAGAGGTTGACCGTGAGGTCCATCGATCCGGCGCGGATGGGCAGGGCCCGCATGTCGGCCCGCACCAGGAACGCGTCGGTGACGCCCCGCGCGATGCGCAGCAGGGGGGCCGAGAGGTCCACGCCCACGCAGCGGGCGCCGGC
>DATCWW010000473.1:0-14578 GCA_036566145.1 Gemmatimonadales bacterium | reverse complement strand
TGCGGGCCGAGTCCTCGCGCCGGTGCTCGGCCTCGGCGACCCGGTCCCGAGCGGCGGGCAGCACGTCGGCCAGCTCGGTGAACCGGGCCTGCATGTCGCTCACGTCCGCGGCGAGCTGCTCCAGCAGGCGGCGCGCGAGGGTCACCTGCACCGCGAACTTCTCTTCAGTGAGCTTGACGTGCCGTTCCGCCTTGCCGCGCTGCCGCGCGAGGCTCCGGATCTGGGACTGGACTTCGGCGATCAGATCCTCGACCCGCTGGAGGTCCACCGCGGTCTCCTCCAGCCGCCGCTCGGTACTGTGCTTCCGGTCGCGATAGAGCCCGATCCCGGCGGCCTCCTCGAACAGGCTCCGCCGCTCGTCGGCCCGGTCGGAGAGCAGCAAATCGATCATCTTCGCTTCGATCACGACGCCCGCGTCGCTACCGAGCCCGGTGCCGCGGAGCAGATCCTGGATGTCGCGCAGCCGCACCGGGGAGCCGTTGAGCAGGTAGTCGCTCTGCCCCGAGCGGGAGAGGCGCCGGGTCACCACCACCTCGCGGTAGGCGATGGGCAGGTCGCCATCGCTGTTGTCGAGGTAGAGGGAGATCTCGGTGACGTTCACCGGGCGCCGGGCGGTCGAGCCCTGAAAGATCACGTCCTCCATCTTGCCGCCGCGGAGCAGCCGGGCGGACTGCTCGCCCAGGACCCATCGCACCGCGTCGGAGACGTTGGACTTGCCGCAGCCGTTGGGGCCGACGATCGCCGTGACGCCGTCCTCGAAGGTCAGGGTCACGCTGTCGGCGAAGGACTTGAACCCGGAGAGCTCCAGCTTGGTCAGCTTCATCGCGCGGATCCTGTCAGGGCGTCGCCTGATCCTGGGTGGTGACCACGAACGAGGGCATCCCGATCTTGCGTCCGGCTTCCTCCGCCTGCTCCCGGGTAGTGTAGGGACCCAGCACGACCCGGTGCGGCTCGTCGCTCCGCTTGGGCTTGAGCACCGAGGCGGGCAGCCCCGCGGCGCGGAGCCGCTGCGACAGCTCGTCGGCCCAGGCGGGATTCTGGGAGCTGCTCACCTGGAGGTACACGGTGGCGCCGCGGGCGGAGTCGGCGGCGGCCGCGAGGGCGGCGGAGTCGGCTTCCGCCGGCACCGGCTCGTCCTGGGCCGGATGCCAGGCCAGCGGTATGAACAGATCGTCGGTGCTCTCGTCGATGGCCCCCCGCCGGGCGAAGTCCTTGGCGCCCAGGTCGAGGGCGACCAGGCGGTCGCCCTGGCGGGTGAGAAGGGTGTTGGGTGAGACCACCTGCGGCATGCTGCCTTCCCAGCGCGCCGGCGCCGCGCCCACCAGACGATCGCGGCCGACGTCGAACACCCAGGCCGAATCGCCGATCGCCGGGCGGATCAGGACCCACTGGCCGTACAGGTCGCCCCGGAGTGCGACCGCGGGGCCCGGCAGGTCGATCTCGTCCAGCTTGTCCCAGGAATAGCGGTCGAAGATCACCAGCACCCCTGTCTCGCGCACCACGTAGAGCCGGTGCCCCGAGGGGGAGAAGAGGACGGCCTTGGCGCCGTCCACGTCCAGGGTGCGGGGCTTCTCCTTGCCCTGCGTTTGATACACCGTCACGCCCGAGGACCCTGCGACCGCCACCAGATCGCCCCAGAAGGTCTGGGTCATATCCCCGTCGGCGACCGCGGTCGTCGTGGGGGCCTGGTCGGGGCCCAGCACCTCGAGGCCGGGCTTCTTGCCGCCCACCCGGGCGAGCACGCTGCCCGACATGGTCGCGTTCAGCTCCTGCGGAGTCCCCTGGAGCTTGGATCGGAACCGCACCGGCGTGCGGCGGACGAGCTGGGTGACCACCTCGGCGGTGTCGATGGTGAACAGGGATCCGTCCGGACCCACGAACGCGTTCCGCACCTGCTCGGTGTAGGTGCGAACCCGGTGAGTCTCCAGGTCGATGCCGACGACGTTGCGCTTGCGGTCGAGGAAGTAGACGACGCCCTGGTCCGGGTCGGCGCCGACCAGGCGCTCGAGCGGCGGCAGCTTGTCCTGCATCTTCCAGGAGGAGGCGTCGAGCCCCGGCACCCGGTAGAGGCGAGCAAGGCCGCCGTCGCGGGGAACCCGGAGGAGCGTGGCGGTGGCGGGGCCTCGTCCCACGGCGGGCAGATTGCCGGACGCCAGGTCCGGCTCCCCACCGCAGGCGGCGAGGACGGCCAGGGCCAGTGCCGTGGTCCAGGCTCGTAAGAGATTCACGCCAGAAAAGATAGCGGGGCGGCGGGGTCGCGGGGCAGTGGGCGGCTCCCGGCCGCCGCCGCCCGCGTCCCCGCCGCCCCGTGACTCGCTCTAGTAGGCCGTACCGAGGCTGAAGGTCCAGAGCCCCGTGACCGCGGGACGGTCCAGCGGGATGGCGTAGTCCAGCCGGCCGATGGCGAACCCGAACAGGTTGGCGCGCAGCGAGGCGCCGATGGTCTTGAGCGGGGCCCGCACGGTGGACTGGTTGTCGCTCGCGAGACGGTTCCAGCGGATGGTGCTGCGATCGTCCCAGATCAGGCCCATGTCGTAGAACGCGGCGATCTCCATCGGGGGCAGGATCACGGCACCGCTCGTGGACGGGCTGAAGAGCGGCATGCGCAGCTCGAACGAGCCCAGCGCCAGCTGGGTGCCCACCAGGCGGTCGAGCTCGGCGCAGCCGGTCTCGGTGTCATCCTGGGCGGCGCTGAGGCACTCGTTCCGCCGGTACGAGCCCGAGGTGTTGCCCCGGACCAGATCCGTGCTTCCCGCGAAGATGCGGAACTCGTTCGCGTCTCGCCCCACCCGACCGTAATAGAGGAACCGGCTGGCGAACACGAAGGGCCCCGGCAGCCCATCGTAGCGCCGATAATCGGCGGTGACCTGGGTAAACGTCCAGCTCCCGATCGAAGGGGCGACCTCGATCCGGTAGCGATGGCCGTAGAACGGACTCACGTACCCGGTCAGCGAGTTGTCGAACACCAGGGCGACGTTCGGCTGGACGTAGGTCACGCCCTTCCGATTCTGGGTGTCGAGGAACGGGTCGTCGGTGGGAATGCCCGTCCTCGGATCGAAGGGCTCCTTCACCTGCAGGATGGCGTCGTCCACATTGGCGAAGCGCAGCCCCGTCTCGATGCGTCGGAACCGGCTCACGGGGTAGTACGCCGAGGCGAACACCGAGCGCACGATCAGGCGGCGGATGTTGGTGACGAAGATGGCCTCGCCGGGCCGAGGGCTCGCTATGACATCGCTCGGCTCCAGGAAGTAGTACGGGTCCTGGGTGATCCCGGTGGCCCAGTTGATCCGGTGGCTCAGGTTGGCGTAGGCCGCCAGGATCTGGGCCTCGTTCACGTGACCGTTCACGTAGCCTGCGAAGACCAGCTGGTGATTGCCCAGCATGTCGCTCATCGAGATCGCGGACCCCCCGTAGAACCCGCGGCCGAAATTGCCGCTGGTGTACCCGATGTTGGGCCGGGACACGTAGTCGGGGGTGAAGCTGACCCGGTACTTCTTGAGGGTGAACTCGCTGGTGTCCGGCAGGCTGAAGTCGGCCGAATCGAGCAGCGCGGCGATCGAGACCGGCTTGGTCACGATGCTGGTGTCGCCGGTCCGGGCCACCTCGCCCGAGGAGCGGAAGCCCGACGGGGTCCGGTAAATGGAGCCGCCCTCGCCGACCTGCCCGCGCACGTCTTCCCGCACCTGGAGCGAGCGGGTGGTGTCGATCGGCGGCGTCGCCGCCAGAATGCTCGTGCTGTCCACCGCCGCCGGCCGATACGGGGCCCGCCGGAGCGACCGCGGGTTGGTAAGGCTGTAGATGTCGTACTTCCCGGCCTCGTAATACACGAACGCCAGCCGGTCGGCCTTCGGAGCCCAGCTCAGCACCGGTGAGAGCGGGGTGATGCCCTGCGCCCCGGTATAGAAGTCGGTGAGCTGGTAGACCTCGTGCTCCTCCATGTCGTACAGGAAGATGTTGCTCACCCCGTTGCGGTCGGACACGAAGGCGATCGAGCGGCCGTCCGGGGCCCACTGGGGACTCACGTTCTTGCCTTTGTCCATCTTGTCGAGCACCCGGATGTTCCCCGTCGCCAGGTCGTACTGGGCGATCCGGAAGTTGCCGATGGCCAGCGTGTGGAAATCGGTCTCCGGGCCGCGGTCGGTCGCGAAGGCGATGGTCTTGCCGTCGGGGGACCAGACCGGGTGCAGGTCGGCGTACTTGTCCTCGGTGAGGCGCCGGAGTCCGCCGCCGTCCCGGTTCACCACGAACAGGTCACTGAAGCCGCCTTCATAGCCGGTGAAGACCAGCTGCTGCCCGTCCGGGCTCCAGGACGGCGTCGTAACGCCGCTGAGCTTGAGCTTGATGCGGTCGACCGGACGGTTCTTGGCCGCGTCCACCACCACGATCTCGTCCCTCGCGCCACGCTTGGCGGCGAAGGCGAGGAGCTTCCCGTCGGGCGACCAGTTCGCCTGGGAGTTGATGAACCGGTAGGTCTCGTAGTTGCTGCTGATCCCCGACTTGAGGATCCGGTGCTTGGGCTTGCCGGTGTGCCCGTCGGCCAGCCAGAGGTCCACCGAGTAGAAGTCCTTCTCGGTGAAGTAGGCCACCAGCGACCCGTCGGGCGAGAGCGCGGGGGCGAGGTGCAGGGTGCCTTGGGACTTCTTCTCGGTGAGCAGCGCGTCGGCGACGGCCTTGGCCCTGGCCCGGGCGCCGATCTCCGGCAGGTAGCGCTTCTGCACCGCATCGCGCCACTGATCGGAGAGCTGGTCGAGGTTCAGGCCGATGGTCCGCCGGAACGCCGGCTCGATTCCACCGGCCAGCGTCGCCTTGAGGATCGCCCCCACGGCCTCGTCACCCCAGCGCTCGGCCACGTAGGACCAGAGCGCGTGCCCGAAGCGGTACGGGAAGTACTCGTAGGGATCCAGCGTCATCTGCTCGATCGTGGGCACCTTGCCCTCGAGCGAGGCGTCGCGGAGCCACATCGCGGTCTCGGAATTGATCGGACCGAGCGAGAGGAACTCCGCCATGCCTTCGGCGAACCAGAGCGGCGGGGCGATGGCGATGAGGGTGGAGATGCCGGCGCCCGTGCGGCCGCGGGACCAGATGTCGTACTGGAACTGGTGCGCCATCTCGTGCATCAGCACGTGCTCGAAATCGGCGTAGGAGCCCGTGAACGGCATCACCGCCCGGTTCCGGGCGAAGTCGGTCACGCCGCCGGTGCTCTCGCCGCCCACTTCGGTCGCGTTGGTCTGCTGGAAGTCGGCGCTGGAGGCGTACAGGATGATCGGCTTGCGCTCCCGGAACTCGTGGTTGAGCACCTTGGAGAGCCGGGCGTACGAGCGCTCCGCCATGCGGGCGGCATCCATCGCGGCCACCCGCTCGCTCTCGTAGAAGTACACGTCGAAGTGCTCGGTCTGGATGATCTTGAACTTGAAATTGGTGTACTGCACCTTGTTCCGCCCGAAGTACTGGGCGGACGCCAGGCCAGGCATACCGAGCAGCAGGAGCAGCAGCGCCGGGGCGACGCGTCGAAGCATAGGGGTCCTCATCACGTGGAGCTGGGGAGCAGCTCCGGGGCATCGTCCCACAGACGCTCGAGCTGGTAGAACGACCGCGTCTCGGGATGAAAGAGGTGGACCACGAAGTCCACGAAGTCGAGCAGCACCCACCGGCCGGTCGTCAGACCCTCGACGTGGTGGGTGTGGTGACCGCGACGGTCGAGCTTGTCCATCACCGACTCGGCGATGCCGCGCACATGGGCGTCGGAGGTGCCGGAGGCGATCACGAAGAAGTCGGTCGCGTCGGTAAGCCCCCGCAAATCGAGTACCACGAGGTCGTTGCCCTTCAAGTCCTGGATGGCGCTCAACGCCAGGCGGAGCGCCTCGGGAAATCGCGGCGTCACCGACCGGTCCTGTACCGCATCATGTGTCATTTCCTCAACTTCCCCCGCCGCGTTCCGCGAGGCGGGCGGGGGTGCCGTCCTCGACCTGATAGAAGATCGCCCACGCTCCGGGTCCCACGTGGCTGGCCAGGACCCCGGTGGCGAGGCTGACGAAGCAGTCCCGCGGGTGATAGGCCGCCACCAGGGCCTCCCGGACTCGCTCGGCCATCTCGGGGGCGTCCGCATGAGCCACCCCGAAGCGTAGCACCGTCGGACGCGGCGTGAGACGCCGATCCAGCCAGCTCAGCACCCGGGGGACGGTCTGCTCCCGTCCGCGTACCCGATCGAGCGGCACCACCCGCCCGGTCTCGTCCAGGGTCAGGATCGGCTTCACGTCCAGCATGCCGCCGAGCCACGCCTTGCCGCGGGAAACTCGTCCGGAGCGGAGGAGATAATCGAACCGGTCGACGGTGAGCAACATCCCCGACCGGCTCCGCACCCGTTCCAGCTCCCGCACCACCTCCGCGCCGGGCCACCCCGCTTCCGCCAGCTCCGCCCCCCGGAGCGCCAGCATCCCGAGCCCGAGCGAGGCGGAGCGGCTGTCCACCAGGTGAACCCCGCTGATGTCCGCCGCTCGGACCGCCGCCTGGGCCGACCCGAAGGTCCCCGACAGGTTCCCCCCGAGCAGCACCCCCACCACCTCGTCGGCCTCGGCCCGGGCATCGCGCAGAATCCGCACGAACTCGGCCGGCGCGGGCTGCGAGGTGGTCGGGAGGTCGCGCGCCTCCCGGAGCCGACGGTAGAACTCCTCGGGCCGGAGCTCCAGCCGGTCCCGGTACGACTCGCCGCCGAAGCTCACCTGCAGCGGGACCAGCGCGATGTGGTGCCGGTCGAGCACCGCGTCCGAGAGATCGGACGCGGTGTCGGTGACTACGGCGACCGGACGGCGTCCCGGATGGGCCAGGCGCCGGTGCTGCGCCCGCATGTCGTCGGCCTTGGTCCCCTCCACCCGGCCCCACCTGGCCGCATAGGTAAAGACGGCCTCGGGGGCATCGGTGTGCACATGGATTTTGAGGACGTCGCCCGCGGCCGCCACCTGCACCGAGCCGCCGAAGGCGTGCATGGCGGAGCGAGCCTCGTTGGCGGTGGGGAGCGCCGCGCCACGCACCAGCAGCTCGGTGCAGAACTGATAGTCTTGCTCCGCCGCCACCTCGACCAGCGCCGCGGGGACGGAGGCCGGCTCCGCCGATGCGGCGACGGGGACGATCGGATCGCCCTCGATGAGGCGGACCACGCCCTCCAGCATGCGCACGAAGGCCTTGCCGCCCGCGTCCACCACGCCGGCTTCCCGGAGGACCGCCATCAATTCAGGAGTGCGGGCCAGCGCGGCTTCACCGGCCACCAGCACCTGGCGCATGAACTCGTCCAGGCCGGGCGAGGCCCGTGCGCCGGCCTCGGCGGCCGCGGCCGTCTCTTTCGCCACCGTGAGGATCGTTCCCTCGCGGGGGTCGTCGAGCGAGGCGTAGAGCCGGTCGGTGCCTTCCCGGAGCGCCCTGGCGATAGTACGGGCGTCGGCGCTGTTCCGTTGGCCCAGACCGTCGGCGAATCCCAGGAGGAAGTGGGCGAGCATCATCCCCGAATTCCCCCGGGCGCCGAGCACGGCCGCGCGGGCCATGGCTCCGGCGGTCGCCGGAAGCGTCGCGTCGCCGAGCGCCCGGAGGGCGTCGGCGACGGAGCGCAGCGTCAGGCTGAAATTGGTGCCGGTGTCGCCGTCGGGGACCGGAAAGACGTTGATCCGGTTGATCTCGTCCCGCCCCGCGGCCACCCAGTCCGACGCGGCGAAGACCGCCCGCGCCAGCCGAGGCCCGTCGAGGTAGGCGATCCCGACGGTCATCCCGGGCGGATCACTCCGCCACGACCGAGACTCGGACCTCAGCGTGTACGTCGGGGTGAAGGCGGACCGAGACGGTATGCTCGCCCAGGGTCTTGATCGGGTGCTCCAGCTCGATCCGGCGGCGATCCACCGTGTGCCCCTGGCGGCCCAGCTCCTCGGCGATGTCCTGCGCCGTGATGGAGCCGAACAGCTTCCCCTCCTCGCCGGCCTTGCCCGCCAGGCGGAGCTGAACCGCGGACAGCGTGGCAGCCTCGCGCTCGGCGCCGGCCCGCTCCGACTGGAGACGGACGCTCCGGGCCTTGGTCTCCGCCGCGATGCGCTTCTTGTTGCCTTCGGTCGCCTCGTAGGCGAGGCCGTGGGGCAGCAGGTAGTTGCGCGCGTACCCCGGCTTGACCCGCACCAGCTCGCCGGCCTTGCCCAGGGTCTTGATGTCTTCGCGCAAGATCACTTCCATCATCGCTCAAAGCCTCCGGTGACGGGCGTCAGGCGACGCCGGAAATCTAGCCAGGTGTCGGCGAGACCGAGCAGGGTCAGTCCGCCGAGGACGAACGGCAGCAGCAGCAGGGTGACGGCCGCGAGGGCCACCAGAACCGGTGCCGGCACCCGGCCGGCGATCGCCGCGAACACCGCCATGCCCCGGACGGCGTAGAGCGCGGCCCAGACCAGGACCAGATTGTCGCCGATCACCCGCACGCCGGGGAGCGGCAGGAGCAGCAGCGCCACCCCGATCACCAGACCCCAGACCATCTGGTCGTTGAACGAGAAGGCGGCGAACGGTGCCGGCGCCGGCCCGATGGGCCGCTCCGCGATCCGGTGATACCAGGACCAGGCCAGCCGCAGTCCCGCGATCGCGGCGAGCGCGAGCAGCCCCGGATAGAGCATGGACAACGTGTCCGCCATCCCCGCCAGGTCGGCCAGCGCCTCGGTGGCCCCGCTCATTCCGGACCATTGCGCCCGGGCCAGCCGGTCGATCTCGGCCAGGTCGAGCTGGATGGACTGTCGCAGCTCGGCCCACCTGACACCCAAGCCGATCATCCAGCCCCCCAGCGCAATCCCGGCGCCCGCGGTGGCCGCGAGGCATCGGGAGAGCTGGTTGGACGGGCGCCACACGGTCAGGGCCAGATAGCTCCCCGACACCAGCACGGCGGCGGCCCGCACGAACTGTCCGCTCAGGCCCCCGGCCTCGCTCAGCCACAGGAGCGACCAGCTGGTCGCCGCGGCCACCCACACCCACTCGCGCAGGGTGGCCGGACGGCTCAGCAGGAGCAGCCCCACGAGCGGTCCGAACACGAACATCGGCGGCGCTACCAGGAGATAGCCCGCGAAGAGAAGCACCGGGCGCCACCCCGTGCGGGTCAGCCCACGAAACCCTTGATGTAAGGCAGCAGCGCCAGTTGCCGGGCCCGCTTGATGGCGGTGCTCAGCTGCCGCTGATGCCGGGCGCAGGTGCCGGAGAGCCGGCTGGGCAGAATCTTCCCGCGCTCGGTGAGGAAGCGCGACAGCGTGCGCTCGTCCTTGTAGTCCACGACCCGCACACCCGACTCGCAGATCGCGCAGGTCTTCTGGGGGCGCCTCATTCGTCGTCCTCCTCGTCGCTCTTGCCCGCGGTCACCGGCACCGGCTGGGCGCCCTCGTTGACCACCACGAGGAACCGCAGCACGCCCTCATCGAGCTTGATGGCGCGCTCGAATTCAGGCAGCGCGGTCGCGTCGGCCTCGAACTTCGCGACCACGTAGTAGCCGGTATCATGCTTCTTGATGGGATAGGCCAGCGTCCGCTTGCCCCACTGGCTGACCTGGGGAGGCTCGGCGCCATCCTGCTGGATGAGTGTGTGGAAGCGCGCGAGGCGCTCGGTGATGGCGGTCTCTTCGAGCGCACTGTCGAAGATATAGACCACCTCGTACTGGCGGGTCATGGACACCTTCCTTCGGTCTGAGTCGCCCCGGGCCGGTGCGGGCGCCGGGGAGGATGGTTTGTGAGGCGGGAAGTATAAGCCGGGCGGCAGTTTGAGGCTACCCCCGCCTAGCTGCTGAAGCGGAAGAGCAGCACGTCCCCGTCCTGGACCACGTATTCCTTGCCCTCGGCTCGGGCCAGTCCCTGCTCGCGGGCCCCCTTCCACCCCGCCACCCGGACGAAGTCGTCGTAGGCGACCGTTTCCGCCCGAATGAACCCCTTCTCGAAGTCCGAGTGGATGACCCCCGCCGCCGCCGGGGCCTTGTCGCCCTGGTGAATGGTCCAGGCCCGGACCTCCTTCTCTCCGGCCGTGAAGTAGCTCCGGAGTCCAAGCAGATGGTAGGCGGCGTGGGCCAGCCGGTCGAGCCCGGATTCGCTCACGCCGAGCGACTCGAGGAACTCGGCCCGATCCTCGGGTGCCAGCTCGGCCAGCTCGGCCTCGACCTTGGCGGAGAAGGTGACCACCTCGGCAGCCTCACCGTCCTTGCCCAGGGCAGCGCGCAGGGCCGCCACGTGGCTGTTGCCCGAGGCCAGCTCGTCTTCCGCGACGTTGGCCGCGTAGAGCACCGGCTTGCTGGTGAGCAGGTTGAAGCCGTGGTACGCCGGTGCCTCCTCCGGCGTCGGCACGACGACGCGCGCGGGCTGCCCGGCGGCCAGGGCGTCCCGCACCGCCTCCAGCAGGCGCTGCTCCAACCTGGCCTGGGCGTCCCCTGACTTCGCGGCCCGGGCCGTCTTGTCGAGCCGCTTCTCCACCGACGCCAGGTCGGCGAGTCCCAGCTCGATGTTGATCACCTCCCGGTCCCGCACCGGATCCACCGGGCCCATCACGTGCTGGATGTCGTCGTCTTCGAAGCAGCGGACCACGTGCACGATGGCGTCCACTTCCCGGATGTTGGCCAGAAACTGGTTGCCCAGGCCTTCGCCTTCGCTGGCCCCCTTCACCAGTCCCGCGATATCCACGAACTCCACCGCGGCGGGAACCGTGCGCTCCGGTTGCACCAGGCCGGCGAGCACCGCCAGGCGCGGGTCGGGCACCTGGACGATGCCGGTGTTCGGCTCGATGGTGGCGAAGGGATAGTTCGCCACCAGCGCCTTGGCGGAGGTGAGGGCGTTGAACAGGGTGGACTTGCCGACGTTGGGCAGTCCGACGATGCCGAGTCTGAGCATGATCTCCGTGACGCTCTGGTCAGCTGCGGTTGTGGACGGCCATGGCCCGCTCGATGCCGTGCTCCACCCACGACTCGACGGCGTCGGCCATGGGATCGAGGAGCTCGTCGAGGGCCCGGCGCTCGTCGGGCGGGAAGGGGGCCAGCACATAGTCGGCGAGGTCGGCGAGGCCGGCGGGCACCGGGCCGACGCCGATGCGGAGCCGGGCGTAGTCCTGGCGCCTGAGACTGCCCTCCACGCTCTTGAGCCCGTTGTGCCCGCCGGCCGAGCCCGCTCCTCGGAGCCGGAACCGGCCCAGGGGAAGGGCGACGTCGTCCACCAGGATCAGGAGGTCCCGCGCGGGATCGAACTCCGGAAGGGCCAGCAGCGGCGCGAGAGCGGAGCCGCTCCGGTTCATGTAGGTGGTGGGCTGCAGCAGGCGGACCGGTCGCCCGTTCCAGCGGCCTTCGGCGACCCGGGCCCGCTCGCCCCGGCGGAAGCTGCCCAGCTGCCATCGGCCGGCCAGGTGGTCGGCCAGTCGAAACCCGGCGTTGTGCCGGGTTTCGAAGTACTCCTGGCCGGGATTGCCCAGCCCGACGATGGCGAGCAGGGCTCAGGCCTTCTTGTCGGCCTCGCCCTCGCCTTCGGCCTCGGCCTTCGGCTTGCGGATGAGCTCCGGCTCGACGGTCGCGGCGGCCTCTTCGGGCACGGCGGCGGGCGCCTCTTCGGCCCGCGGCGCCACCACCGTGCAGATCGGGGTGTCGGGGTCGTTGAGGATGGTGAACTTCTCCGGCTGGATGTCGCGCACGAAGAGCGAGTGGCCGATGGTCAGGGCGGTGACGTCGAGGTCGATGTGCTCGGGGATGTCGGCCGGCAGCACCTCGATCTCCAGCTCACGGAGCGAGTGGTCGAGCACGCCCCCGAAGTTCCGGACGCCGTCGGGGATGCCGATGAGACGGACCGGCACCTCGAGGGTGATCGCCTCGTCGGCCTGGATCTCGTAGAGGTCGAGGTGGATGATGTCGCTCGGGCGGAGCGAGTCCCGCTGGATCTCGCGGATGAGCGCACGGACCGAAGGGCGGCCTTCGATGGCCACGTCCACGATCGTGGTGGCCGCGCTGACGCCGATCAGCATCTTATTGAGCGCGACGGTGTCCACGACCAGCGCCTCGGCGGTCCGGCCGTGTCCGTAGATCACACCGGGCACCTTGCCCTGGCGGCGGAGGCTGCGCGCGGCGCCCTTGCCGGTGTTCTGGCGAATGGCGGCGCTGAGGGTGGCGGTCTGGGCCATGCACGACTCCTTTGCGAGCTATCAGTTATCCGGCAGCTATCGACTCCGATAGCCCTAATCGAACAGCGAGCTGACCGACTGGTCGCTGTGGGTGTACCCGATCGCCTTGGCCAGCAGGCCCGCGATGGACAGCACCCTGAGCCGATCGAACCGCCGCTCCGGCGGCAGCGCGACCGTGTTGGTGACCGTGACTTCCTTGACCGGCGATGCCATCAGGCGGTCCACCGCGGGCCCCGAGAGCAGGGCATGGGTGGCGCAGCAGTAGATGTCGCCGGCGCCCAATCGCTTGAGTGCGTTGACCGTCTCGGCCATGGTGCCGGCCGTGTCGATCATGTCGTCGGGCACGAGACAGTCCCGTCCGGTTACCTCGCCGACCACGTTGAGCACTTCCGCCACGTTGGCGGAGGGCCGGCGCTTGTCGATGATCGCCAGCGAGGCGTTGAGCCGCTTGGCGAACCCGCGGGCCATCTTGGCCGAGCCTACGTCGGGCGCCACGATCACCAGGTCCCGCAACGTTTTCTGGCGATAGTGGTTGACCAGTACCGGGGCCGCGTACAGGTGGTCCACCGGGAGGTCGAAGAACCCCTGCAGCTGGTGCTGGTGGAAGTCCATTGCCAGCACCCGGTCCGCCCCCGCCATCGACACCATGTTGGCCATGAGCTTGGCGCTGATGGCCACCCGCGGCTGGTCCTTCCGGTCCTGCCGGGCATACCCGAAGTAGGGGATGACCGCGGTGACCCGGGCCGCGCTGGCCCGCTTGGCCGCGTCCATGAGGAGCAGCAGCTCCATCATGTTCTCGGCCGGCGGGTTGGTGGGCTGGATGATGTAGACGTCCCGCCCGCGCACGTTCTCGTCGATCTTGACGAACAGCTCCCCGTCGGCGAAGCGCCGCAGGGTAACCTGACAGAGCGGCTGCCCTAAATGGGCAGCCACCTCTTCGGCCAGGGCCCGGTTGGCCGACCCGCTGAGGAGCAGCATCTGGCTGCGCGAAAGCGACAGGTCCGTCATATCCGAGCCCGCAAACCTACTTGGTCACAGGGGTTACGTCAACAGTCCTGGTTTCCGACCTTACCGAGGCGCAGAACGTGTCAGTAGCGAGGCGCCGCCACACGTGTCGCCGGGACGCCAGGGTGCGAAGATCTTGGTGGATAGGCCCGTAGGCGCTTGTGACGCAAGTCATTGCAAAATTCTTCATTGTTCACCCATTTGACGATCGGCGGATGGCACGCAACTAGCACCCGCCCTCCGCGGGACCAGCAGGCTGGGTCCCCATTCTCATTTACCACACAAGGCCTCAGGCCGGGAAAACCCCGAGCTATGCGATCGCATCGTGTCATCGCAGTCCTGTTCGCCGGTGTCGCCGCCGCTGCCTGCGGTGGGGGCGACGGCAACGGCGGCAACGGTAACAATCAGGATCCCGTTGCGGCGTTCACCGCCCCGTCCTGCACGGTCGGCGTGCCCTGCCAGTTCACCGATGCCAGCAGCGACCCCGATGGGGCGGACGACATCGTTGCCTGGGAGTGGGACTTCGGCGACGGCACCGTCACGCATACCCAGAATCCGGCCCGCAGCTACGCCGCGGCCGGGGACAAGACCGTCGAGCTGACCGTCACCGATGCCTCGGGCGGCACGAGCTCGGTCCAGCACACTGTCACCGTCGCCGCGCCCAACCCGGGCGGCCCGACGGCCGACTTCACCGTGGCGTGCACCGGGCTCGACTGCACGTTCACCGACGCCAGCACGCCGGCGACCGGTCTCACGTATGACTGGGACTTTGGTGACGGCAGCGCGCACGGCACCGATCAGAACCCGACCCACACCTACGACGCCACCACGGTCACCGAGTTCACGGCGACCCTGACGGTCACCGACGCCAGCGACAACCAGAGCAGCCACGACGAGACGTTCACGGTGAGCCCGCCGGCCGGCTGCGGCGATGCCACCGATCAGACAATCGACTGCACCCTTGACATCACCGACAAGTCGACCGTGGTGATCACCTTGGAAACCACCGACTGCCAAGACGGCAATCAGTTCGACATCACCGCGCCGATCAGCGAGTTGGTCTTCACCAACGGCTGCGTGGTGACGCCCTTGCCCAAGGATTACCCGATCAACGGCGGCACCGCCTTCGATGCCGGCACGCAGCTCACGTTCAAGTTCACCCAGGGTGCCGGTGACCCGGACGATCCACCGCGAGTCCCGCCGCAGATCCGGCTGACGGGGACCTACCCCGACTGGACCATCCTGATCGACGATGGCGGCAACTCGACCGAGCCGGGCGAGCCCGACTTCAACGACCTGCAGTTGACGGTGCACGCGACCGCCGCGCCGTGACCGGCGAGCAGTGATAGTGACGCGCTAGGGATGGCAGTACCCCGCCGGCGGTGCGCCGCCGGCGGGACCCCCCGCGGCCGGGGCAGGCAGGGGCCGC